>JAYEHE010000201.1:0-3198 GCA_034659415.1 Candidatus Zixiibacteriota bacterium
CCATGTTTTTGTGCAAAATTTTCAACATGTGAAATCAATAAACCGCCTATCCCCTTATTTCTATAATCAGGTTCAACCCCCAACTGCCCGAAATGGGCAACCCCTTCTTTCTCTAACCATGAAGAACCAACAGAGTTTTCCGGTGAATAATAAGTAACCGTACCTATAATTTTTTCATTGTTAATAGCAACAAAACAAATACCCTTGTCTATTCTCTTTCTTGTAATAGATACATCCTGATAAGTAGCTACATATTTGAGATTCATATCAGCTAAAATTTTATATGACCGATGGAGTAATTCTGTTAGTTCATTCAGTGAGTCTGACTTTTGAAATTCACGAATAGTAATATCTATAAATGACATAACCAGTTTAATTTGAATAATCCATAAATGGTAAAAGTTCTAAGCCATGAAGCAATACTATAAATACTGCAATCGGAGTGATAAATTTCATTATAAAAATAAAGCCGCTATATAATGCACCCGAGGAACCAAATTGGTCTGTGCGAATTTTATCTTTTGCAACCCAAGCGATAAACAAGCAGGTCAACAAGCCACCAATTGGGAGCATATAATTAGTACTCAAGTAATCAAAAATATCAAAGAAGTTTTCATCTTTACCGCGAACAAACGGAACCGTAAAAGTAGCAAAAGAACATAGAAGACCAACAAGATAAATCATTGATCCCATAATCAGAGTTGCTTTGGGGCGGCTCCATTTTTTTTCATCAACAAAATAAGCAACGACAACCTCCAAAAGAGATATCGCCGATGTTAAAGCGGCAAAAGATAAAAGAACAAAAAATGGAACAGAAATCCATCGTCCGGTTTCAGCAAACAACACTGGTAAAGTTTTGAAAATAAGCCCAACTGATTGCCCCGGTTGCATTCCGTAATGAAAGACCAGAGAGAAAATGGCAACTCCTGCCATCAGAGCAATCAAGGTATCAAGAAATGAAATAACTATCGCACTTTTGATTAAGCTTTGGTCCCGTTTCATATAACTTCCATAGGTGATCATTGCCCCCATACCAAGCGATAAAGTAAAAAAAGCATGTCCCATAGCAGATAAAATCCCTTCGCCGGTTAGTTTGGAAAAATCCGGTTCAAACAGAAAATTAAGTGCCATAACTCCGCCATTAGTTGCGATTAAACCATATATCATAAGAAAGAGCAAAATTCCAAATAACATCGGCATCAAAATTTTTGACCAACGTTCAATACCGCCTTTGACACCGCCATAGACAATCGAAATAGTTAAAACCATAAAAATCGTGTGCCACATAATGGTATCACCAGGACTGAGAACGAGTTCTAAAAAGTGTCCTTGGATCTGTTCGGCTGTACCTTGGAAGCCGGAAATTGCTTTGAATATGTATGACAATGACCAACCGGCTACAACCGAATAATATGAAAGGATAACAAATCCGGAGGCAACCCCCATCCATCCGGCAAACTGCCAAGGAGAATTTTCACGATGCAAAGATTTAAAAGCTCCGACAACATTACGATTAGAGCCACGACCGATTATTAATTCGGCAATCATCAAAGGAAGTCCGATTAATACAACACATACAAGATAAACCAATACAAAAGCTCCACCGCCATAATCACCGGTGATATAGGGGAATTTCCAAATATTCCCAAGCCCGATTGCAGACCCTGTGGCGGCTAAAATGAATCCTAATTTAGTTCCCCATCCTTCACGATTGTTCATATAATCTTGCTCCCAGAATGTTAGACAAAGTTTTTTATAATTACATTAAAGAATAAAAAATTGAATGATATGGTCAACTACTAAATTTAAACTAATTTTAGTCTAATTTGAAAATTTTATAGCAACAAACTTGAATAATTAAAGTATAACATAATAATTGAGGAAGATAATTTTTAATTGACCTTATTATTTATAGGATATAAATTTTCTGAAAAAATAATTATGTTTTTTGAAAGGGAAGTCATGAAAAAAGTCACTATTTTTTTGATTCTTTTAATATTAGTATCAACTTCAGTTTTTGCCGGATCAGTTGGTTCGAGCTTTGGTACTCTTACAACCGCCAAGACGATGTCAATGGGAAAAGGTGCTTTTTCTGTTGGTGCTGGTATTGCTGATTATACTTCGGTTTTAGGCTCATTTACTTACGGACTATCAACATATACTGATGGCAGAATTAAATTTGCTCTGGTTGATCCGGGCAAACAAGACGATGATATTCATCTCGCATTCGGTGCAGATTTCAAGTATCATTTTATGTCAGTGAGTAAAAGCGAAAATCTTCAGAATGAAAATCCCTTTGATCTTGCTTTTGGCGGGATGTTTGAATATCTGGATGTTGGCGGAATTTCGGTAATGCAGATAGGTGCAAAATTAATAGCCTCGTATCCTTTTATATTGAATAATGGAAAAACATTGTCAGCTTATGGCGCCTTTAATTCTCATCTGGAATCTATTAGTTATGATGTTCCTCTTTCAAATGGTGATGATTCGGATTCAAACATTGAATTTGGTTTAAATTTTGGAATTGACTGGCAATTGACTAATTCAATGTCATTTTTAGCAGAATTCCAACTCGATGGTAACGATGGTCTGTTTCTCGGTTTGGATTTTGGAGTAATGTAATTACTTCAAGGTAATGTAATTACTTCAAAGTAATATAATAACTTCAAAGTAATATAATTACTCTGAGATTGGTATAAATATTTGACATATCTTGATTCAATCATTCTTGGTATCCTGCAAGGATTAACCGAATTTTTACCGGTATCTTCCTCGGGACATCTGGTTTTAGCTCAGGCATTACTGAAAGTCAAACAACCGGGGGTTAGTTTTGAAATATTAGTACATCTTGGTTCATTACTGGCTGTTTTAATTTATTTTAGAATTAGAATCTTTCAACTTATAAAATCTTTATATGATGAAGATTATAAAAAATATCGTCCCATAGTTTGGTTTATAATTATCGGCACCATACCTGCGGTTATAATTGGTTTAAGTTTAAAAGATTTCTTTGAAGAAGCCTTTTCAAGTCCCAGTATGGCATCGACCATGTTAATAATTACCGGATTGATACTGCTCTCCACCCGGTTTATAAAAAAATCGAATAAAAAAATAAACTTATCCGGAGCCATTATTATGGGAATTGGACAGGCTTTGGCAATAATGCCAGGTATTTCCCGTTCAGGAACCACTATCTCA
>JAYEHE010000202.1:0-13182 GCA_034659415.1 Candidatus Zixiibacteriota bacterium
TTCTAACCCTTCAATTAGCCGCTCTCTCGTTTCACAATCGATTAATTCCATTGCCAACGATGATGAAATGCCTGCTAATCAAGCAACAGTTCTGAAAAACTTTTTAAGCCAACTCGACATTTACCTCGCTCAATCAGATACTGGTGTTCTAAGCAGTCAGTCAGGTAATCAATCTGGTGGCACAAGTGGAATTATGAAAGGACCGAAAATCACTCAGGAAGATGTTTTTCGTGAACAATCTGGACCCCGCACATCATGGGAAATCACTTTTCCCCAAGCTCTTCTTTGGGCACTGATAGGTTGCTCGGCAGCCTTTGCTATTACAATTGTAAATGAAAGAACCAAAGGAACACTGACCCGATTGAGGATGGCACCAATTTCACGAGCACATATTCTTGCTGGAAAAGGTGGTGCGTGTTTCCTCACTGCTATTACAGTCTGTTTTTTACTGATAGTAATCGCTAAGTTAATTTTTAGTATTCGAACCCCTGATATAATTGGATTGGCACTTGCTATAGTATGCACCTCAATTTGTTTTACCGGTTTGATGATGCTAATCAGTGTTATGGGCAAAACCGAGCAAGCAGTTGCCGGAGCAGGGTGGGCCATTCTTTTGGTATTCTCAATGACAGGCGGAGGGATGATCCCTCTGATGTTTATGCCAAAATGGATGTTAACAATAAGTCACATCAGTCCTGTAAAGTGGGGGATTTATTCACTGGAAGGTGCAATCTGGCGTGGATTTGGTGTACAGGAGATGCTATTGCCACTGGGAATTCTCACCGGCATCGGTCTGGTAACGTTTACAATCGGAGTTATGATCTTCCGCAGAACTGACTAAAAATCTCCAGAGATTTTAAAGATATAAAGAGCAAATTTGAAGTTTCTTAATTAAAGAGTTTTTTGAAGTAGCAAATCGTCTTCCATGTATCATACATCAAGAAGTTGCAAAGATCGTCTAATGAACCCCGCTTTATTATCACTCTCAGCAAACTCTGGATGTTTTAGCAGGTATTCCAGGGGATTTCCAGAATTTCCAAGCGGAAAAACAGATATCTTAAGGGTGTCTTCCCCCAAGACAACTTTTTGAACCATGAGTTGTAATAAACGCGTCTGCTCTTCTGAGGTTAGTCCATTAAGTGGTGTAAACTGAATTGAATTGTACATAATCTGTAGTCAAGTCCGACCCCCAACCTTTCAAGCATGCTTTGCCATTCTTCAAATCAAGTTTTATCTCGAGGTGGGATTCACGTAATAGCTTTTTCATAAATTTACGATCATATTCTTGAGGTGCACCTTGCTCCAACACCTTGATCAACTTATTCTCATTCCCAATGTAGAGATCAACATTCATGTAATTGAAAGGGACACCGGAATTACCGGCAGCACTGATAATTCTACCCCAGTTAGGGTCTCGACCATACATTGCAGTTTTTACAAGTAAGGAATCAGAAATCCCACGAATGAGTTTCCTGGCTATTTCTTCTTTGGGAGCATTTACAACCACATATTCAATAAATTTTGAAGATCCCTCACCATCAGAAATAATTAGCTTAGCCAAATGAATCATCATCTCTTCTAAATGAGTCTTAAATGTTAAGTACCCTTTATCCTTTTTTGATTTTATCATTTCATTTTGTGCTTTTCCATTTGCCAAAACCGCTACCATGTCATTGGTTGAAGTATCGCCATCAACAGTTATCATATTAAATGACTTATCCACTATTTCTTTGAGCATTTTTTGTAGAAGTTTAGGTTCAATCGCTACATCTGTGACTACAAATGCCAGCATGGTCGCCATATTCGGATGTATCATTCCCGAACCCTTGGCGATACCACCCATATTTATTTCATAACCATCCATATCGAACTCTACAAAGCCTTCCTTAGGAAAAGTATCAGTAGTAAGAATGGCGTTGGCTACGAAAGAACCCGCATTAGATTTCTTGGATAGTTTTTTAACATTTTCCCGAATACCAGCTATAATTTCTTCTGTTGGAAAAGGTTCACCAATCAATCCGGTAGAGGCTACAATTACCATCTCTTTTTCAATATTAAGTTCCTCAGCTAAAGTTTCAGCCATAGCTTCAGCACCCTTAAGCCCCTGCTTGCCTGTGCAAGCATTAGCATTTCCAGCATTGATTACTATTGCTTGTGCTATCCCATTCTTAATATGTTTCTTTGATACTTTTATGGGTTCAGCAATGACTTCATTTTGTGTAAATACTGCAGCTACGCTGGCAGGTGCATCAGAATAAATAATCGCCAAATCTCTTTTCATTGACTTTATTCCAGTATGTGCCCCCCAACACTTGATTCCTCTGACATTTGTCATATTTTTAATCATTATTTCTACCTACCTCATTTTTTTACTATGATTATGGATTGACTGGAGCCTGGTACAATCCAACAGTTTCCTCCAAACCAAACATGATATTCATGTTTTGAACTGCTTGTCCTGCCGCCCCCTTGACTAAATTGTCAATTACGCTGATAGTTATAATTAAGTCAGTACGAGCATCATATGTCACATAGATATCACAGTAGTTGGTACCTCGAACATCTTTGATTGCAGGGGCTTGCTCACATATTCTGATAAATGGTGCTTTCTTGTAAAACTCCCGATAAATATCGCTCAATGATTTGTTACCGATCATCCTGTTCGGACGAGTGTAGGTCGTGGACAAAATACCTCTGTCCACCGGCAACAGATGGGGAGTAAACTGTACCGATGTTTTATTGTCTGACAAGCCATCTAATATCCCTTGTATCTCGATAGTATGGCGATGATACTTCAAGCCATATGCCTTAAAGTTGTCATTAACAGTGGAAAAGTGATTGACTGGTTTCGCCTTCACACCAGTACCGGTAACTCCTGATTTAGAGTCGATAATGATTGGACTCGTCTCAATCAAACCTTTTGATATTAACGGGGCAATCCCCAGAATTGAACAGGTCGGATAACAGCCAGGGTTTGCAACCAATTTTGCTTTTTTGATCTCATTGAAATATATTTCCGGAAGCCCGAAAACTGCTAGGGTAATCCCTTCAGGAAATATGTGTTCTTTTTTATACCACTCTTCGTATATCTTTGGTGATTCGAGACGAAAATCGCCGGACAAATCAATTATTTTGAAAGGTTTATTATTATATTTCTTCACAAAATCCATAGAAACGCCATGAGGTAACGCTAGAAAAACAAGATCAAGATTACAATCACTAATCTTATCCGCTGTAACTAATTCATAATCAGCTATCCCCCTGAAGAACGGATGTACATCCGAAAATAATTCGCCTGCCCTGGATTCGGAAGTAATCGCAGCGATCTCAACACCCGGGTGATTGGTGAGAATTCTTACCAACTCCGATCCGGTGTATCCTGTAGCTCCAACAATGCCGACTCGTCTTTTATTCACTCTTTTTAACCACCTTCAATAATTTTTTCAATACTACCATCACTTTTTCCAAATCTTCATAGCTGATATTCAGTGGAGGTACAAGACGTAAGACATTCCCTGCAGTTGAATTTGCTAATACACCATTGTTCATCATTTCATGAACAAGTGGTTTGGTTTCAAATTCAAATTCGATGCCAATCATAAGTCCTATTCCACGAATGTCTTTTATGGACTTCTCGTTGAGGGATTTAAGTTGTTCAATGAGCCATTTATGTTTTTCTTCAGTTTGTTGAAGTAAGTTCTCCTCCTCAATCACTTCAAGAGTAGCTAACGAAGCCGCACAAACCAGCGGATTCCCTCCAAATGTGGTGCCATGATCACCAAACTCGATAGCTGAGCTGACCTTTTCATTAGATAGAATAGCTCCAATGGGAATACCTCCACCTAATGCTTTGGCAAGAATCATAATATCCGGTTCTACTCCAAAATGCTCTTTGGCAAACATTTTTCCTGTTCTTCCAATACCACACTGAATTTCATCAAAGATTAATACAATACCGAGTTCATCACAAAATGTACGCAGATTTTTGAGAAAAGTTTTGTCTACTACATTAATGCCACCTTCACCCTGAATCGGTTCGATGATGATTGCAGCGGTTTCTTTGTCGGCTGTGGATTTTACTGCTTCTATATCATTAAAAGGAACTTGCCTAAAGCCAGTTGGAATCGGCTCGAAGCCCTTTTGCATCTTCTCACTTCCAGTCGCGATAGTTGCCAATGTTCGCCCATGAAACGACCCTTCAAAGGAAATAATAGTTCCGCCACGTCCTTTACTATGTGAGTATTTACGAGCTATTTTTATTGCCCCCTCAACTGATTCCGCTCCACTATTAGCAAAAAAGACACGATCCAACCCTGATAACTCTATCAATTTTTCTGATAGCTCAACTTGAGGTTTGCTAAGGTAGAAGTTTGAGATATGGATAAGTCGTGATGCTTGTTCCTGAATTGCTTTAACTACTTTCGGATGACAATGACCAACACTATTAACAGCAATTCCCGCTAACATATCTATATACTCATTGTCGTCAACATCCCAAACATGTGCTCCTTTTCCACGTGTCAGTGTTATTGGGTAACGCTTGAACGTCTGTAAATAATATTGCTTATCTAATTCGTGGTATTTATTATTTGATTGTTTAGTCATTTTGTTATTTCCATAAATTTTTATTTTGTAATCAAAGTTCCTACTTGATGCTCATCAATTATCGCAAGAATCTGATCAGGGATTGTTCCGTTGATAATTCTCGCTGATTGAGCACCTTTATTGATTGCGATCTCGCATGATTCCATCTTTGGAATCATTCCACCTTGTATGATATTTTTTTTAATTAAAGCACTCATTTCAGACAGGTCAATTTCTCTGATTAAAGAATTTGGATCGTTTTTATCGTGCAAAAGGCCATCAACATCTGTCAAAACTATATACTTACTTACGTTGAGTGCTCCGGCTATATGACCTGCAAACATATCACCATTGATATTATAATCATTTTCTGAAGTACCTGACGCCAAACAAGAGATAACAGGAATATAATCATTTTCCAGTAATAATTTGATTAACGAAGGATCAACTTTAACAATATTGCCAACAAGTCCGAGGTCCACTTCTACTGATTTTCCCTTCACTAATCTTTTGTGCATACGTTTGTTAGCAAGAACCATATTCCCATCTTTCCCAGATAGACCTACAGCTTTGTATCCAAGTTTGTTAATAATTTTAACAAGATTGCCACCGACTTTGCCTTTTAAAACCTTTTCTACACATTCAAACGCTTCTGCTGTCGTTATCCGATGCCCATCGATGAACTCAGATTCAATATTTGCTCCTTTCAATGCAGACTTTATAAATGGACCGCCTCCATGTACTATTACTACATCGTATTTCTTTTTAAACAAACAAATATTTTCCAACACCTCTTTCTTCAAGCCGTCATCAGACATGGCATTGCCACCATACTTAAATAATATAACAGACCTTTTATTATAATATTTATTTTCCATAAATTATTATACCGATTTTAATAAATAAAATCTACTAATTTATCATTCCTGCAGCGGGTTACTCAAAGCAACATTACCAACTCTTGAGAATTAGCTGAAGTTGTTATAGGTGTTTAAGCAATTACCTTCCAACGGGTTCCATTGACTGTTGCATAGTGTAACTGGATGTGAAATTCAAAGCAGACGAAAGTTTGGGGAGTGAGTGGATGTTGGAGCGCTTTATTATCACTCTCAGAAACTCTGGATGTTTTAGCAGGTATTCCAGGGGATTTCCCTGAATCACTCAAAAGTTATAGCTTAATACTGCATCGGTTACTCAAGCAGAACCATTTTTTTGGTCTCAACAAAATTATCTGTAACTATTCGATAGAGATAAACACCGCTGGCAACTTTTTGATTGTAATTATTGGTACCATCCCATTGTATAATATAATCACCTTTGGATTGACGCTCAAAATTCCATTCTCTTATTTTCTGGCCGAGAATGTTATAAACGACCAAAGAAACCGAAACTGCCTTTGACAAACTGTATTCAATATTAGTTGTAGCATTAAAAGGATTAGGGTAATTTTGTTTCAGGTTAAAGTCGGATGGATTTAAACTGGGAGCTTCATCACCTACTGCAGTAACCATGTCAGTAGTTAAATTTACAATGTATGCATCAGCCCCGCCCGATGAATACGAATATGAACTTCCGGATAAGATAAAATCAAAGTTATAATTCTGTAATATATTATAACAGTAATCTGATTTTGGACCGCCGATTGTTCTTGTCCAAGTAGTGTCCCCGTTCTCATCGGTTTTTAATATATACATATCTACTTTTCCCGCACCGAACGAATGAGTTATGCCGCCCAAAACATAACCACCATCAGAAGTAGCAAAAACCGAGTAAGCTCGTTCATCTTTGAAACCACCATAAGTTTTTTGCCATAATAACAGACCATCAGCATCTGTTTTAACCAGATATGCATCTTTGTAACCTTCGCCAAATGATTCAGTAGCACCAGCGAAAATAAAACCTCCATCGTAGGTAGGACTTACAGAATAACCAAAATCCGACTTGTCTCCTCCATAAGCATTAGTCCATAAAGTATCACCTGAGGCATTTGTCCTCACCACATAGACAGAACTGTATCCCAAACCGAATGACCCTGTGCCACCTACCGCAATATATCCGCCATCACCGGTAAGTTTAACATCAAAACCGCTATCGCCTTCAATACCCCCATAAGTCTTTATCCATTTGGCAACACCCAAAGAATCAATCTTTAACAGAGCCATGTCCCCACTAATTCCGTATGAAAGAGTTGTACCGCATATAAGATAACCCAAATCAGTTGTCATAATCACCGAATTTCCCTCATCGGCTTCAGCTCCTCCGTAAGATTTTTCCCAAATCAACTCACCCAAACTATCGATTTTAATAACATAGATATCTCCCATACCAAACCCGCCGGACTTACTGGTACCAACTAATAAAAATCCTTTGTCCGGAGTATTGATAAGCGACCTGCCATAATCTGCATACTGACCACCGAAAGTTTCGGTCCAAAGAGTATCACCATTTTCATTTAAACGTATAAAGAAAAAATCGTAATCACCTGAACCGAATGAATATGTTGAACCGAGTACCGCATAACCATTATCAGAAGTTTGCACCGAGGCATAAGATTCATCATTATAATTCCCGCCGGTAACCGATGACCACCGTATTTGTTGCGTCCATCCATTGGACACAATCAAAATAAATAGGAGATATTTAATTTTTCTAAGCGACATCCTGTCACCTTTCATTTAAAGGACTGTTTCACTTTGAGTGTTTCATTTTAAAACAGTTTCTACAAATTTTATCGGACATTATCCGTATCTCTTTAGCTATCTTTATATTATTTTTACATTTATCACAAACTTAAAATCAATTCAAGCTCAACAGAAGTACCTGTTATAGTAACTATTTTAATAGGTATTTTCCTATATTTTCTTATTTGATTTAAGGTCCTATAGTTGTTTTTACACTGACACAAGTCATTGTAATACTTCGTCTTAATAGTTTTTACTGCCAATGGCATCTTCTTTGCATTTTTGCTATCTGGAATTAAATGAAATTTCGGAGGAATTTATGTATAAGAGATTTTTAGGACTAATTATAATCCTTTTAGAATGCTTAATTATAAGTCAACCAACTCAAGCACAGGAAAACGGGACAATTCAGGCAACAGCAACAGTTATTTCAGCTATTACAATTCTCGGGACCAATGATTTAAGGTTTGGAACTGTTATTCCTGGGTTAGATAAAACCGTAGATAAATCATCTGCTGGATTTGCAGGTGAATGGCAAATTTCCGGAAACTCAGGAGCGGAAATTACTTTTGATTTTATCTTGCCGGATTCAATCTTCTTAGTGGACTCTTCAAACGGAATGCGTATCAATTTTAACAATACCGATGTTTCCTATGATGATGAAACTGGCGGCGGGCAAACGGCACCAGCCGGGATTGTAAATCCAAACGGTCCTTCTGTTCAAAATTTGGGTGCAGGCGGAACTCTCCTGGTATGGATTGGGGGAACGGTATTCCCCGGATTAACTCAAACCGGAGGTGATTATGCTGGAGATATCGTGTTGTCGATTGCCTATACCGGAGGTTGATTATTTACTATTGAAAATTCATTTCTCATTTCTGATCTGACATAATTTTTCAAGGCAAGAATACTGTCTTGACAATTTTGGATTTTACGGTATTATTATGAAGTACTTACAAATTTACTTCGGATACCGTAATGTTTTTAAAATGTTTATTTCAATTTTTAATCGTTGGCTTTATTTTCTGTTTAGTTTATAGTCCTGTATTATCAGATAATGCTTCAGCACTGATTCGCACTACGGCAACTGTTAAAATACCAACTGGTTTAATTCCTTACTCCTCATATAAAAAAAAATCAGACGAACAATTATATGCCAGCATTTCAGACAATTATCATTTCGAAACAGATAATAATCTGTTTTTTCTATGGCAACCTTCGGATGAATATGTTATAAATTTCCAGATTGAAAGAGATAATGAAATTTTCTTATTTCAAATAAATCAGGATTTTGCATTTTCGAAAAAAATTCTTTCTTCTAAAGAGAACTCATCATTAAATCTTATAAATCTTAATTCAATAGAAAAAAAACTCCCCTTCGATTATTCCAAAGGAATTATAACTTTGATTTCAATTGACAATTAGCAACGCTGTTTAATATTGACAGTCAGTTATATTAAGAATAGTTTTCATTTATGAAAATTAAATATTTCAAAATATTATTGTTAATTAGTTTATCTCTTTTTTCTTTGGTTATATCGGCTTTCTCACAAATTCCAACTCCTGTAGTAGATCTTGATTTTGGGACTATTCTAACTGGCGTTCCCAAAGTTGTATCCAAAACCGATGCCGGCAAAGCGGCAGAGTTTACTGTCTCTGGTACAGCCGGTGCCGAAATTACTATAGATTTTATATTACCTGCATATATGTATGCTGATTCCAAAACTATGAGAATTGTTTTTAGCCAAACAGATTGTTCTATGGATTCAAGCACTACTCCCGATCAAAGCAACCCTCCGTTCAATGACAAAAACCCATGGCGAGTTATAACATACGGAATAGGCTCTAATGGTCTTACCATCTGGCTTGGAGGATTGGTAATGCCGGAAGTAAATCAGCCCTCAGGCAACTACACTGCTCCACTGACAATTCAAATTCAATATACCGGCAATTAATAAGATAAATTATGCTTCCCTGTTCAGATTTTAATCAATTATAAGATACATCTTCTTTTTTTTCCTCTAAAATCAATACAATTTTTTTATCCTGCCGATTTTAGAAATATATAAATTAAACAACTTTGTATAAACATGGAGCAATTCATGAAAATTAGTCGAAAAGTTTTGACATTTCTAAAAATATCTATATTTATCGTTATAGCTTTTTCTCTGATAAATATTAGCCCAATACATGCCCAAGCTACCGCGGCAGGTGAAGCTACCGCGACAGTACTTACCGGACTTACTGTAACAGCGGTTCAAAATCTTGATTTTGGAAATGTTCTTCAGGGAGTTGCTAAAAACGTAGCTAATGCCGACGGTGTCAACGCTGGTGTATTTTCGGTTGGCGGAGAACCTAATTCCGGAATCTCTTGTTTTCTTTCTCTGCCAGAATACCTGGCTACTAATGTTGCTCCGCTTGCAGAAGACCGTATGGTAATTGTTTTCGATATTGATGATTGCTCAATTGATAATACCGGTAACCTTGATCCAGCATCCTTTGGAGCTGGATTTTTGAATATTAACCCTCACGCTCTTCCGGGCGGAATTACAATTGGTGCCACTGGAATAACGGCTATTTTTATAGGAGGTCGGGTTATTCCTACTGTAAATCAACAAGCAGGAGTTTATACTGGATTGATTATATTAACCGTAGCCTACGACGGCACATAGACTTACGCAAAAATTCCTCTCTCATTGATAAAATAGGGCACAAACGCTTGTGATTGTGCCCTATTTTTTTATCTATAATAAGCTAACAGCCTTAAAATAATACACTTAGATAATCAATATTAGTTCAAGCCATAAATATTAGTCCAATTTGAAACCATGTTTCATCAATTAATTGATTTTTTTCTACAAAAACTGTCAAAATATATTGTTTTTTGCAATTTTCCCATCTTTTAGCTGTTAAGATTTTGAACTGTATGACGATTAAACAGTTGTATGAATTTTGACCAACTAAAAAATTTAGTGAGGGAATAAAAAAATGTTTACAAATACTTATATAAAAGGAGGTAACCATGTTCCGTGTTATTAGAGCACGAACTCTTACCTGTACAATCCTTGTAGCAGTATTTTTGCTAATTCTGTCCTCTACCCCAACGGTACAAGCACAGGAAGTTGCAATTGGTCAGGCTACCGCTACAGTTTTAACAGCATTACAGGTAGTAGCTTCGCAAGCATTGCAGTTTGGTGCTACAGTCCTTCAAGGTGTACCAGTTTCAGTAGGACCGGGAGATGCCGCTTGCGGACATTTCACGATTACTGGAGCCGCTACTCAAGAACTTTCAGTTAACTTACAATTACCGGATTATTTGTGGCATGGAACTGCTACTGAAGAAGATCGTTTGGTAATTGCATTTGGTGCAACAGATTTAATTGTCGATCCGGGTGCCGCGGGTGTTCCCGGAACTCCTTCCGGTAGTGCATTGGCAGCTTCTGATCCGTTCAGCATTGCAGATGTTGCCCCAGTAGCAGGAACTGTTCACCTCTTTTTGGGTGGCTCAATATTTCCAGCCGTTGACCAAAGAGTCGGTGCATATTCCGCTGATATAGTCTGCACTGTAGCATATACAGGAGCATAATAAAATGAATTTATCAAATAATAATATAATCAATGGGAGAAAGAAATTGATTACACGTACATTTAAACTGACTGCTGCCGTCGTGTTATTTACACTGATGGCTTCTTTTACTCCGGTAAAAGCTCAGGAAGTTGGAGTTGGTTCTGCCACTGCAACTGTTTTGGCAGCATTACAAGTTGTAGCTTCTCAAGCATTAGCCTTTGGTACATCGGTACTGCAAGGTGTTCCAGTCTCTGTAGCTCCAGCTGATGCCGCTTGTGGACATTTCACCATAACCGGTGCTACAACACAAGAACTTTCTGTAAACTTACAGCTACCTGATTATCTTTGGCATGGAACTGCCACAGAAGAAGATCGTTTGGTGATTGGTTTCAGTTCAACAGATCTTATTGTTGATCCAGATGCGGGTGGTGTTGCAGGAACTCCGTCGGTAAACGCCCTGGCAGCTTCCGATCCATACAATATTGCCGATGTTACACCATTGGTAGTAGGTACTGTTCACCTCTTTTTGGGTGGTACAATTTTCCCGGCTGTTGACCAACGTGTTGGTGCTTATTCAGCTGATATTGTTTGTACTGTAGCTTATACAGGTGCCTAATTAGTTGATTTGATTAAAAGTTGACTAAAACGTTACAACTTCAATAGTTTTAGTAAAAGTCGAATGGATTTGGCTTGGAAGTTGTAAACTTTAACATAGGAAGAAAAAAATGATAATGATGAAAAATCGAAAAATTCCCTGGCAATCATTAATAGTGAATTGGCAGGGAATTATCTTGTTTGCAGTTATATCTTTGATTACTGCAAATTTATCCGCTTCAGTATTAGTCGCACCTACTTCGGTCTATCTTTCAGAAACAGACCGTACAGGACGTATGACTTTACAAAATCCGACAGACCACCCCGAAGAAATATCAGTATTCTTCAGATTCGGCATACCGGTATCTGACAGCCTTGGAAATGTCCAAATAGAACTATCTGATACAACAGGCTATTCAGACCCTCGCTCATGTGTGGATTGGCTGAAAGTTTTTCCAAGAAAACTCATCTTAGCACCGGGGGCATCACAGGTAATTCGTTTTGTTGCCCGTCCTCCCAAAAATTTACCTGATGGTGAATATTGGGCACGAATTGTTATCCGTTCCGAAGGTTCCTCTACTACCTTGCCGGTAGCAGGACAAAATGAACAAATAACAACCAAATTAAATATGATTATGCAAACGGCTATAATTCTAAAATACCGTACCGGTAATCTAATTTCTAAACTCGATGTTATCGACACTAGGATAAAAAACGATGACAGTACGGTTAATTGCTATATAGATATGGCTAACCGTGGGAATGTATCTTATATCGGTATATTAAAAGGCAGACTAATAGATGCAAACAAGAAAGAAATAGCGTCAGACCGTATTAATTTGGCTGTCTATCGTGATTTGACCCGAGTTTTGTCATTTAAGGTACCGCCAAATAATTTTCAGCCTCCCTTTAAAGTTGAGGTCTCAATAGACAATGATGATAGAAAAGATTTGCCGCCTGAAGGAATTATTCAGGGGAACAGTTTCCTCTATACCATTGCCGCGGAATAAAAAATAAATTGTTTTAGAGATATGATAGATTCAAGACTTACAAAAAACAGAAAAAAACTACAGGTAGCCATTCTACAGATAGTTATATTGCTTGTAATAAGTCTTGGTGTATCTGATATCTCAGCAATGGAAACTTATCGGGAAGAAATTATTGTTCGTTTTGAAATCCCCAAAATGGTTGAAAAGGATATTTTTGTACAATATGACGGACAAAAAATTTATATGCCAATCTTTGAAATTTTCTCAACATTCGATATTAAAATAGAAAGTAATCCAAGCCTTACTGTTTGTAAGGGTTTCTATATTACTGAAAATAATAAATTTGAAATTGATTTAAACAAAGGGACAGCTAAATGTTTTGGCAATACAATTCAAATTGATAAATCTAATTATATAAAAACCGACAACGAACTTTATTTTACGACAAACCTTTTTGAATCTATTTTTAATTTAAAGATGAATTTTGATTTCAGTGAACTAAAAGTATTTCTGCCATTAAATCCAGATTTTCCTGCATATGTAAAATTGAAACGACAGCTTTCTTATAAGAGGCTGAAAAATGTTAAAATAAAAAAACTAAATGTAGAGACATTGCCATATAGCTGGGAATGGTTCAAAGCAGGTTCTGCTGATTGGACATTTACCACCTCCCCCTTAGGAAGGTCAGCCCATTTTGGTCAGTTGAATTTGGGGATGATGCTTCTGGGAGGTGATTTTACATTACAGGGCGGGGGTAATTCGGTTA
>JAYEHE010000203.1:0-3183 GCA_034659415.1 Candidatus Zixiibacteriota bacterium
AATGCGCAATAATTTCACCTCTATCCGCAATGGCCCATAATTTACCCTTAAAAACATTTTAAAAAGTATTGCCGATATAAGTGAAGAAAAAAAAGCTATTCCGGCCAACACTATAACCTTTTCCTTGTTTTGAGTGAAAACAAAAAGAAGCGTACCACAGGATAGCCCAGTAATCCAATTTATAAAATTGTTTTTTGAATTAATTTCAGATTGTAAAAGTTCTTTCAACTTATTATGGTATTTTTCTATCCACGGATTCTTCTGTCTCTCTTTGGCTTTTTTCACTTCTTCCCAATCTATCACCATCTCATCATCTCTCATTAAGTGCCCTTCCTTTACTCATTATATCCCTAAAAACCGTTGTCATGTTTCTTTTACGACATTCTTTTTTTACTTTTTGTAGATTGGCTGCATATTCCGGCTAACTTCTACCACTAAACCCGGAAAACCTTTACCACCTATTCCGGCCAACTTCTACCACCCAACCCGGAAAACTTCTACCACTTTTCTAAAGAGCTAATCGGCGAAAAAAATCTAAAAAACAGGGATATTTTTTGAGATAATCTCCTTTTGGCAGGTAATCTTTATCAACTAAAAGGAGGTTTTTGTATGGCAAAAAAACAGCAAGGACAGGAGTTAAGTATGAGAAAAGTAAGAGAGATTTTACGTTTAGGATTAAAATGCGGCATAGGGAGACGCCAAATAGCGAGAAGCTGCGGCGTGTCTCATCCAACAGTCAGCAAGTATTTACGCGCGGCAGAAAAAGCCGAAATGAAATACAAAGACATAGAAGAAATGGATAACAGGCAATTGAAGGGGCTAATCAGAAAAACCACAATAGTTACCAAGAGGATACCGCGTGCTCAGCCAGACTGGGCATATATTCATCAGGAACTAAAAAGGAAAGGAGTAACCCTTACTCTTTTATGGCAGGAATATAAAGAGATATATCCTCAAGGATACCAATCCACGCAGTTTTGCGAACATTATTATAATTGGCGTAAAACAATAAAATTAAGTCTGAGGCAGACATATAAAGCCGGGGAAAAAATGTTTGTAGATTACACAGGTCAAACTATAAATATACAGGATAGACTAAGCGGAAAAATTTTTCCCGCGAGTATATTCGTCGTAACGTTAGGAGCGAGTAATTATACTTATGCTGAAGCTCAAACGAGCCAAAGCCTGCCTAACTGGATAGAAGGGCATATCCGGGCATTTGAATATTTTGGCGGTGTTACCCGAACAGTGATACCGGATAATCTTAAAAGCGGAGTTACAAAAATTTGCCGGTATGAGCCAGACATAAATCCAACATATAATGATCTGGCGGCATATTACGGAACGGCAATTATTCCGGCACGAGCCAGCAAACCGCAAGACAAAGCGAAAGTGGAAACAGGAGTACAAATAGTAAGCCGATGGATACTTGCGCGATTACGTAAACGGACATTTTTCAGCATAGGAGAATTAAACCAAGCGATTAGAGAGCTTTTAAAAGAATTGAACGATAAACCATTCCAAAAACTGCCTGGCAGTAGGCTATCGACATTTACCGAAATCGAAAGGACCTCCCTTCTCCCTCTGCCACAGCATAGATATCAATTCGCACAATGGAAAAAGGCAAAGGTAAACATAGATTACCATGTGGAGCTATTTGTGCATTACTACAGCGTACCGTATTCTTTAGTCCATCACCGCATAGAGATACGCTATACAAATACTATTGTAGAGATTTTTTATAAAGGCAAGAGGATAACCAGCCACAGACGAAATGACAGTAAAGGCCAGCACACAACAATTCGTGAGCATATGCCTGAAAGTCACCGCAGATATTTAGAATGGAGTCCTTCGCGCATAATTAACTGGGCTAAGCAGACCGGAGTCTCTACAGCGGAAATGGTTGAAACAATAATAAAGTTACGGCAGCATCCTGAACAGGGATACCGGTCATGTCTGGGCATATTACGCTTAGGCAAAAAATATTCAATGCAACGGCTTGAATCAGCTTGCACACGGGCATTATCTTTCAAAGCATATTCATATAAAAGCGTGCGGTCTATTTTGGAAAAAGGGTTGGAGAAAAAACCGTTACCGCAATCTTATGAATATCCGGCAATAACACACGAAAATATTCGTGGCACCGAATATTTTCATAACCAGAAGGAGGTGGATTTATGTTAACCATACCGATATTGGATAAGCTGCGAGATTTAAGATTACAGGGAATGCTTAAATCGTATCAGGAACAAAATGAATCATCGGAATACGTGGATTTAAATTTCGAAGAAAGATTAGGATTAATGGTTGACCGGGAAATGATAGAACAGGAAAATAGACGGCTCAATTCAAGATTACGTAAAGCCAAATTACGGCATCAGGCATGTATGGAGAATATTGATTATCGAACACATAGGGGATTAGATAAATCTCTGATGAATCTTTTATCACAATGCAAATGGATTAAAGAACGTCTCAATGTGTTAATTACAGGCTCTTGCGGAGTGGGTAAAAGCTTTATTGCTTGCGCTTTAGCGCATAAAGTCTGCCTGCGAGGTTACTCTGCCAGATATGTGCGAGCTCCCCGACTCTTTGAGGATATATCCATCGCCCGTGGAGACGGCAGATACACTAACCTTATGAATTCTTTTGCCAAAACTAATCTTTTGGTTATTGATGATTGGGGATTATCAATGCTCTCCGATCAACAACGCAGAGATTTACTAGAAATTTTAGAAGATAGGCATAATTTACAATCAACAATTATTACCAGCCAGCTTCCTGTAAAACACTGGCATGAGATTATAGGTAATCCTACTTTAGCCGACGCTATTTTGGATAGGCTGGTACATAATGCTTACAAGATTGATTTAAAAGGCGACTCCATGCGTAAAAAAAGAAGCCGTCTCTGAAAAGAAATAATTTGACTATATTGCTATTTTGATATAAAAAGATTCTATCGTCGCTTACGCTCCGATGGGAAGTGGTAAAACTTTTCCGGAATGAGTGGTAAAAGAAAACCGGAATCACTGGTAAAAGTTACCGGAATACGCAAATAGTTACCACCTGTGGAATCTGTTCAATTATTCCATACAAATGAAGCGCGCTTAAAAAAGAGACATAGGCACGCTGCCTCGAGAACAAAAAAGGGACAACGGAAAACGAGCTTAAATATCGTCTATC
>JAYEHE010000204.1:0-3167 GCA_034659415.1 Candidatus Zixiibacteriota bacterium
ATTGTGACCCGACACTTAAGTTGTTGTAATTAAAGAGCGGTGGGTCACAAAAATCTGTTTACATAGATTTTCAGGACCCACCGCAACATCTATGAGATTTTATCAACAAACCCCAAGCGGTGTGGTACCCGTACCCGTCGATAATCAACTCTATTTTAGAGCAGGGTATATTTGTTTCAATGAATCAACGTAATTACTATCAATCCCTAATTTCAAAGCCCTTGAATAAATTTTCTTCGCTTTATCAAATTGATTCGAAGATAAATAATAGCTTCCAAGTTCTTGTAAAATTGATGCAGAAGCATCTTTATGTTCACTAGCCTTGATTAGATATTTGATAGATTTTTCCTTTTCGTGTGTATGTTTGTAAACATAATATAAATTATTATAGATTTGTGCAGAAGGGTTTGGTAATGATTCTGCTCTAAGTAGATATTCTTCAGCATCCTTAAATTTATTGATTTTAAAATAGCAAATAGCCATATTATTATATTGTGTTGAACCATAGGGGTTAATTCCAAGAGCAATTTTAAAATTTTTAATTGCCTCATTAAACTGTCCAATCTCTAAATAACAAGACCCTAAATCTGACCAAGCTGAATAAATTCCCGGATTAGACTTTACAACTAAATATAAATATTTTATTGCTTCTTTATAGTTTTTATTTCTCATAATCTTATAAGCAATGTTAAGATAATATTTTTCCGGAGATTCTTTGATCCAGTTCTTCAAAATTTCCTGAGATTTTAGTGAGTCCCCTTTTTGTTTATAGTAATTCATTAATATTATGTTGGAATTAAAATTTTTCTTCTTATCCAATTGCATGTAATCAATAAACTGCTCTTTTCCAATTTCTTCATTATATAATGTGCCAACTCTTCCTGTTAAACTAATAAATCCAAGCAATGTGGATAATGTGATAATAATTATAGAATATTTTTTCTTATTATTGATTAACTTATAATAAAAGAAAATAGATAACGGTATTCCTGCATAACAGAACAAATCCCAATCTCTCGGCATGCCCAGTTTTGGATCAAAGATAAAAACTGCTCCCATCACAGATAACACAAAAATGATTAAAAAGAAATATTCTCGTTTCTTAATAAGTGATTTAATTCGTGTATTAAAAAGTGTGAACAGAAGAAGTCCAACACCGGGTAATAATAGAAATAATAAATTGATGTAATCAACTATGTGAGGAATTGAAATCATCGAATAACCATCTAAAGCAAAATTGTCATATTCCAACCTTACTATTGAATAGTTAAAGAAAATGTTGTTCTTATAGAAATAGTAAAAGACCAACCCGCTTAATAAAATAAATAGAAATCCAAACAGCATCTTGTTCTTAAACTGAATTGCCTTAACTTTTTCCCCAAATGGAGTTGTTGCAAAAAACAGATAAATGGCACTTGGTAAAAGAGTAACACCAAAAATATGAAAAAGTGACGGCAACAATGCAAAAGGAATAATCCACCACTTGGATATTTTCCCCAATGCAACCAGCATTCCAAAATAAGCATATATTGTAACACTCAATACAAAAATTGAGTAGTATTCAACATATCCAAATGACAATAGCATATAACCGCCAGATAATATTCCAAAAGTAAACAGCAATTTGTCTTTGGTTTGTTCAAAGATTTTATTAGAAAAAATAAAAGTTGAAACTATAAAAATTAAACCTGTAAAAATAGAAATTATCTGAAAACTTAAAAGTGCGGCGTTCTTCAAAAAGAAAGATTTTACAAATAAATGTGAATAAATTTCGCCTGGTTCTGTATTTTTGATGATTGGATTACCTGTTGCTAATAGGCTTAAAGCCTGGTATCCATCACCCAAAAAGAATGTCTTTGCTTTAAACAGATAAAATAAAATGCCAAAAATAATTGTGGTCAGTCCGGCAATGATCCAGTAGGTTTTTGATGATATATTTTGATTCTGTGCCTGGTAGGTACCCTCAGCATTGGTTGGGGGCAGATGAGGGCTCGCCCAGGCGAACCGCCCACTCTGTTTCCATAAAATCATTAATGCGATTAAACCTATAACAGATATTATAATTGGGATATAAATCGGGAAATGAGCATATATTGAAAACCCCCATACTCTTAAGTTCGGGAAAAAAGAACAGATTATATACATAAGCAAACTGGCTATATATATAAATGCAATACTCTTAAAACTTACAGTGTTATCCCTTCTGCTCATCCGTTCAATATATGATAAAAATTTCCATTGTAAAGATAGTAAATATATGATCAAATCTTTTTTTCTTCAAATTAACCAAAATTATCAGCCAACAAATTCTGAAATAAATTGTTTTGAAAGACGTATTTAATAATTAATTGTGATAATAACTAAGGTAACAGGAAAGCAAGGTAATGTTTAAGAAAATCTTTATTTTTTCCACTATAATTATAATTGTTGCCGCCGCACGCCTCGGCGTATTTTCAACCATGGCGGACGAGTCCGCCGCAGGCAAGCAAAGAAATCTAAACCGTTCAACTCTGTCATTGCGAATCCGCCTCAGGCGGATGAAGCAATCTCTCTTTATATGAGATTGCTTCGTCGTTTCACTCCTCGTCCGCCATGGCGGAATATAATCGGGGTTATTTAATAAGCCCTCTCGAGTTGGGTTGGCGGATAAATTTGATAATAAGCCAACCGGGATGTCCGGTGGTGAAATGCAGCGCGTTGCTATTGCACGAGCTTTGGCTAATGAACCCGATCTTATTCTGGCTGATGAACCAACTGGAAATTTAGATAGTAAATCCGGTGAAGAAATTGTAAAGATGCTCTTTGAATTACAGGAATCAGGAAAAACTATTATTGTTATCACTCATGATTTAAGTATTGCAAAACAGACGGAAAGAGTAGTCAAACTAAAAGATGGTTTGATTGAATCGAACGGCAACAAGCTGTAAGATGAAAATTCCTTGTTCGCTCTGTACTATCCCCTTTGAAAAAAAGCGGCAGTTGCTCTCCTAACTGCCGCTTTTGTTATATATAGAAAGTAATGGAAAATTTTATTTTTCAACTCGCTGTTGTTTTAGCTCATTTGCTTTATCTATTAAACTTAACAATTCTATAATATCAGAACTCTCAGAATTGGCGTATAACTTCTTCACAACATCTTTTAACTCTGCCAAAGTAGCTTCTTTTGC
>JAYEHE010000205.1:0-3164 GCA_034659415.1 Candidatus Zixiibacteriota bacterium
TAGTCGTTTGAGGTTTGTTTTTTAGTTTTAATATTTTTATCCGCAATAAAAACAAAATTAAAGAAGCGGTCATTCTCATCCACTTCTTTATGTTAAATGCTGCCGATGCCAGCAACACGGTATGTTCATTTATAAGAGGATCAAAGATTATAATTTGAGAAATTACTTTAGTAATCTGCCAATAACGACCCAGAAAACCATCAAAACTGCAAATATCAGAGATATGGCTAAAAAAGCCGATGTTGTTATAGATCTTGTATTTTGAGGTTCTTCCGGTTTGATTTTCTTTTTGGAAAATTTCTCCATCGCCTCGACTGTAATTTGAAAAGTAGAAGCATCCATAAATCTATCCGCAGGAGATTTGGCTAATAGTTTTTTCACCATCAATACCATATCACCGGGGATATTGGGAACTTTATTAAAATCAAATTCTATCGAATCATAAGTTATTTTTTTCATTAACTCTTTATTATCATTTGCTTTGAAAGGTAACGAGGCAAAAATAGATTCATAAATTATTACACCTAAAGAATACAAATCAGAACTGCGGCTGGATGCTTCACCGTTAATAATTTCAGGAGAAAGATACTGAAAATCATCATCGGCACAATTATCATAATGTATTGATTCTAAATCAAATTTATTCGGATATCCATAATCCAATATTGACACATGTCCATCTTTTGTTATTAAAATATTGGAAGGTTTAATATTGCCATGATGTAATTTTTCTTTATGAATAGATTTTAACCCTTCAACTATCTTTTCGATAATTGTTATTAGCAGGTCATAATTAAATTCTCTTAATTTAAAAAATTCGGTAATTGGAATTCCTTCAACAAATTCACTAATAATTATAAAATTACCCTCAATCTTTAATATTTCAGAAACAGTACAAATAACAGGATTATCAATATTAGCTATCGCCTTAATATTTGTAATGGCAGAACCTTTGAATTCCTGCATTTTTGATAATTGTTCATTAATAATCTTAAGGACAGCAAATCGACCGGTTTCTAACTCTTTAACTTTAAAAACCTGACCATTGTCTCCCTCGCCGATTTTTTTAAGAACTTCAAATCGATCTAAAGATTCCAATATATTTTGATCCATAAAATTAATAACGGTAAATATTAAAAAAACTTAAATTATAACTGTCTTCTATTTGTCAGGCTAACTTAGTGTGACAAAATAGATTAGAAATATATAATATAAAATCTTTGTTCGTAATAGTAAAAAAACCGTTAGATTATCTCTAACGGTTTATTATAAATAATTTTTTATTTCAATTCAGCGTAGCTTTGCTGCTTACTCCATAAAGGGATAACGATAATCTTTAGGCGGAACAAAATTCTCTTTAATTGAACGAGGAGATGCCCACCTTAGCATATTTTGAATACCACCCGCTTTATCGTTAGTGCCGGATGCTCTACCACCACCAAATGGTTGTTGCCCGACAACGGCACCAGTAGGTTTATCATTAATATAGAAATTACCAGCAGCATTACGAAGAGTTCTTTCTGCAAGCTCTATCGCTTTGCGGTCGATTGCAAAAACGGCACCGGTTAAAGCATATGGTGATGTTTGGTCAATCAGGTGCAAAGTTTTAGCATATTCTTCATCTTCATAAACATAAATAGTTAATACCGGACCAAAGATTTCTTCTTCCAAAAGTTTAAAATGAGGGTCGGTAGTAACCACTACTGTCGGAGAGATAAAATATCCTTTAGATTTATCATACTCTCCGCCGACAATTATCTCGGCATCTTTACTATCTTTGGCATAATCAATATAAGCTGTGATAGAATCAAAAGCACTTTTATCGATAACAGCATTAATAAAATTAGTGTAATCTTCCGGATCACCCATTTTTAGTTCGCCAACCTGTTTGATTGTTTTCTCTTTAACTTCCGCCCACATTGATTTTGGAATATAAACCCTTGAAACTGCCGAACATTTCTGTCCCTGGAATTCAAAAGCACCTCGGACAAGACCGGTTACCACTTCGTCTGCATTGGCAGATTTATGAGCAACAATGAAATCTTTACCGCCGGTTTCGCCGACAATTCTCGGATAGGTTTTGTAATTGGCAATATTTTCACCAACTGTTTTCCACATCATTTGGAAAGTTGGCGTTGAACCGGTGAAATGAATCCCTGCAAGGTTTTCATTCCGTAAAACGGTATCCCCAATATCTGCACCACGAGCAAAAATCATATTAATGACACCTGACGGAAGACCTGATTCACGAAGAATTTTCATTAGAAAATAAGAAGTATAAACAGCAGTAGATGCCGGCTTCCAAACCACAACATTACCCATCATCGCCGGAGCAGTAGGAAGATTACCATTGATAGATACAAAATTAAACGGCGTAACAGCAAACACGAATCCCTCAAGCGGACGATGATCAAAACGATCCCAGACAGCAGGAGCATTCCCCGGTTGGACTTTATAGATTTCGTTCATGTAATAAGCGTTGTATCTCCAAAAATCAACTAACTCACAGACTGCATCAATTTCAGCCTGAAAAACATTTTTGGAATGAGCTAACATGGTTGCAGCATTTACAATTGCACGATACGGACCGGCTAATAAATCTGCGGCTTTAAGAAAAATAGCCGCTCGATGTTCCCATGGAACCATCGACCAAGCTTTATAAGCATCCATAGCAGTATCAACCGCAATTTTGACATCATTTTTACTTCCTTGATAATAGTAACCAAGTTTCAAGTCATGATTATGAGGGGAAGCAATATCGATTTTTTTATCAGTCTTGACATCTTTACCATCAATAACCATCGGAATTTCAATCGGGTTAGATTTAAGATATTCAAGAGCTTTTTCAAGCTCAGCTCTTTCGATTGTTCCGGGAGCGTAACTTTTGATTGGTTCATTTTCCGGATATGGGACCTGAAATACAGACATTTTTTAAACCTCCTGCAGACAATTGCCTGCCAGATTCAATTTTTGTTAAAAGAACAAATTTTCAAAACAATAGCATTAGGCTGACAAAAATATATGGAAAATTCCAATCTGGCAAGCACAATGGTAAAGAAAATATTATGATTTTGAATTATTTTAAATGACCTAAGTAAAAAAAAGTTGAAGCCATATCATCAAAGACCATATATAGATAGACTGTTTAACACCCTCAATAATAT
>JAYEHE010000206.1:0-3161 GCA_034659415.1 Candidatus Zixiibacteriota bacterium
TTGTTGTCCCAATGATGGGTACAATTGGATTTGATTTCGCCAAACGACTGGATAGTTCTACATCGGGGGAAAAAGGTGGGTGGAAAACACATTTCCAAATGGGAACTATATTCAGATAACTTGGGAATAATAAAATTATATAATTACAGGAGTATTAAATGAAAAACTCAAAAAAAATTATTCTATTTGTTACAGCCATTGCTTTAATGGTAGTACTTTCATCGGTTGCAGCTTCAGCTCAGGTAACCAAAATCGGTTTTGTTAATGATGAAAGAATTAAAATGGAATACAAAGCCTGGTCCAAAGCTCAGGAAAACTGGGAAATTGAAGCTAAAGCGTGGGAAGATGAAGCTGTTCAGAAACAGCAGGACCTTCAGGAGATGATTGACGAATTTGATAAACAAAAATTGATTTTGTCACAGGAAAAGAAAAAAGAAAAAGAAGCTACCATTAAAGTTAAACAGAATGACCTTGATGATTTCACCCGTCGCATATTCGGTCCGGGCGGTCAGGCAGAAAGAAAACAAGCCCAATTACTACAACCTCTACTTGATAATGTTACCAAAGCAATTGAGGCTGTTGCTATTCAGGAAAATTATGATGTTATCTTCACTCTACAAAGTGGCTTAGGTTATATTAAAGATTCTTATGATTTAACTGATAAGGTTTTAAAGTATCTTGAAGAAAACGAAGGCTAATATTAGTTTTACTCTAAATGAAATAGCATCAGAAGTTAACGGAACTGTCAAAGGTAATGGCGATGTCATAATAAATGGCATCGCTCCGATTCAAACTGCTATTGAAAAACAAATCACTTTCATTGCCAACAAAGCTTATTATAAATATTTACAAGATACTAAAGCATCGGCGGTTATTCTCAGCCCCGAAGCACCGGAAACTGATTTGCCGGTTATTATCAATGACAATCCATATTTAACATTTGCCAAAGTAATCAATCTTTTATATCCGGAAGAGAAATTTATTGATAAGGGGATTGATCCATCTGCTGTTATAGAAAAAAACACAAAGATAGACAGTTCTACTGGAATTGGTGCTTTATGCCATATTAGAGATGGGGCGACTATAGGAGAAAACTGTCAACTTGTATCATCGGTTTTTATCGGTAGAAATGTTACAATTGGGGATAACTGCCTTTTATATCCCGGTGTCAAAATTTTAGATGACTGCAAAATTGGAAACAATGTAATAATTCATGCTGGAACTGTGGTTGGGTCTGATGGGTTTGGGTATGCTGAAAGTAAAAAAGGTCTTTACAAGATCAAACAAGTTGGCTGGGTGGAAATAGGAAACGATGTTGAACTTGGGTCAAATATTTCGGTTGACCGCGGTGCTATTGGTCCTACTAAAATTGGAGACAGAACAAAAATTGATAATTTAGTACAGGTTGGTCACAATGTTGAGATTGGTACTGATTGTATTATCGTCAGTCAGGTAGGGATTGCAGGTTCTACTAAAATTGGTAATCGGGTAATTCTTGCAGGTCAGGTTGGAATTGTGGGTCATTTAATAATTGGCGATGATGTCAAAGTTGGTGCTCAATCGGGAGTGAAAGACAATCTGGAAACTGGCAAAACATATTTTGGTACACCTGCTCGTTTATTTATGGAAGCTTCCAGAATTGAAGCTTCTTTGAGAAAACTCCCTGATTTACTTAAAAGAGTAAAAAAACTTGAACAAAAGTAAATAAATTAGTACGCAATATTTTTTTTAAATTTCATTAATTTACAAATCACAAGAAATGAAGGCTTGGAAGAAGACCACACCGTCCGCACGCCTATGGCGTATTTTCAACCGATGGCGGAGTGTGGTACCTGTAGGTTTTCTAAGGGGTGGTGTACCCAGTAGATTGTGATGGGTGAATCTTTAGATTCACCCCAACCCAATCCCGTTGGATTTGAAAATCCAACGCTCACGAGATATGGCAGAACCGCTATTTGCTACTATGATAGCTGGGGCAGACGAGGGAGTCTGCCGCCCACAAAACTCTTGACTTGAAAGACGGTATCTACGAATTGCTGAATTTTGTCTTTGTGGTAACCCACCGCACTCCTACGGCGTGTTTTCAACTTGCCTACTCGTTTCTCTTTGTCCTTGTCATTCCCGACTCCGATCGGGAATCCAGGTTCTCTTTGTCTTTTTTCTGTCATTCCCGACTCCGATCTGGAATCCAGGTTCTCTTTGTCTTTTTCCTGTCATTCCCGACTCCGATCGGGAATCCAGGTTCTCTTTGTCTTTTTCCTGTCATTCCCGACGCCGATCGGGAATCCAGGTTTTTATTGTAATCATATAATTAACAAAACAGACTAAAACAGATCAAAACTCTATTTATGAATGTCACCCTTGACAGGGAAGTTTACGCAAGCTATATTTTCTTCAGGACAAAGCAACTAACTATTTTAGGGATAATAAATTGATGATATAATTTGCAGTTAGATTAAATGCGAAAAGGAAGGAAAGATATGCAAACCAATTTTATAATCAGGATTCAAATATTAGCTGTTTTACTGATTCTGTTTTTTGTAACAAATATTACTGCTCAGGATTTGTTTGATACAAGAACTGACTATGCGGTCGGAGATTACCCTCACTCTGTTTTCTCGATTGATTTTAACTCTGATGGCAACAATGATCTGGTGACTGCAAACGAAAACTCTGACAATGTTTCGATACTTTTAGGGAATGGGGATGGAACCTTCCAGTTGGCAGTTAACTATGCTGTAGGAAATTCTCCTCGTTCTGTTTTCTCGATTGATTTTAACTCTGATGGCAACAATGATCTGGTGACTGCGAATGTAACTTCTTACAATATTTCGATACTGCTGGGGAATGGGGATGGAACTTTCCAGTCTGCAGTGAACTATGCGGTAGGAGATGGACCTATCTCTGTTTTCTCGATAGATTTTAACGGTGATGGCAACAATGATATAGCGACTGCGAATGTACTTTCTGACGATGTTTCGATACTGCTTGCCAATGGGGATGGAACATTCCAGTCTGCGGTGAACTATGCCGCCGGAGATGCCCCTTGGTCTGTTTTCTCGATTGATTTTAACGATGATGGCAACAATGATATAGCGACTGCGAATGCAAGCTCTGACGATGTCTCCATTCCCTAAAAGTATCGAGACATCGTCAGAGCT
>JAYEHE010000207.1:0-13069 GCA_034659415.1 Candidatus Zixiibacteriota bacterium
TTTTATTAGAGTTTCACTGTTAGGGAAATCTCCGTAGTTAGTTACGATATTTACCATTAAATCAGTAGTTCTTTTGGCTTGTCGAATCATCAAAAAACGCATATAACCAGTGTGTTCTATTACATCATAAACAGGGATACCTTCCCGGTTTATATGATCACGCATCCAGTTAACTATTTCCGACGCTATATCTGACTGAAGGTAACATTTTTCCAGGTCGAATACTTTATCGAAATGACCCCGATGATGAAGGCCAAGCGTGAACCCTTTTTCAGAGTCAGTATTAAATGAAAATTCCATCTTATTGCGGTAATCAAATAATTCTACTGACCCAATGACGTTTTTGACTTTTACGTTTTTTAGAGTACCTATTCTATCGAGACAATCAACTACCTGTTTTTTCTTGAAATCCAATTGGCTTTGGTAATTCAAATCCTGCCAGGTACATCCACCGCAGATTTCAAAATGGGAACAGACAGGCTTAATTCTTAAGTCTGATTTTTTAATAATCTCTCTGACTATCCCTTCGTTATATCTTGGTTTTTCCCTGTATATTTCAGCTTTGACAATTTCCCCCGGTAATCCGCCTTTTAAAAATACAACTTTTCCGTCAAGATGTGCTACTGATTTTCCATCAAAAGCAAGATCGGTTATTTCTAATTCTACAATTTTATCTGACATTTTTTTCCTTAAAAGCCTGTTTACATTCGATATTACATTGCATTTTTTCTGTTGAATCAGAATAGTGTTCCAATTGGATTGTACTATGTCCGATATTAAATTTATCTTTAATTATTTGATTTATTTTCGTTATAACAATTTGTCCTTGAGAAATATCATCTTTACTAATACAGACATGACACGACAAAGCAATCTCTGTTGATGAAAGCGACCAGATATGAAGGTCATGAATTTCTTCAACAATATCAAATTTCATAATTTCATCATAAATATCATCGAAATTAATTCCCTCCGGTGCTGATTCCATGAATATCAATACCGCTTCTTTAATAACAAGATATGATGACCAGAAAATCATAAGAGCAATAAACGAAGACAGGATAGTGTCAATTATTACCAGTCCTGTCAAAGCAATAACTATTCCGCCAACTATTACTACAATTGATGATATCGCATCGTATGCCATATGTAAAAAAGCAGTCTTCATATTCAATGATTTGCCTTTTTCCGAATGAAGGAATAAAATGGAGAGTATGTTTCCCACAAGACCGATAGCGGCAATAGTTATGAATAATGCAGGATTAGTAATTTCTTGTGGATTTATATATCGGTCATATGCTTCTATTAAAATAAAAATTGCAATAACAACCAATGATACGGCTGAGATAAAAGCCGTAATGACTTCGATTCTTTTAAATCCATAAGTAGATTTTTTCGAAGCAGGGATTTGAGAACCTTTGACTCCTATCCATGCTAATCCTAAAGCGGCAACATCGGAAAGATTATGAACAGCATCTGCCAATAAAGCCAAATAGCCGGTTAAAATGCCTCCGATAAATTCAGCAATGGTAATAATGGAATTAAATATTATTGTCCAGAACAGTTTCTTGCCAGAAATTGAACTATGAGAGTGTGTATGGGAATGTGAATGGGACATAAACTGATTAACCCTTCAATAGTTTAATTGAAAGAAATCCAAGTATTAGTAGAATTACAAATCCAATAGCAAGCCAATTGAAATATTTATCAATGAAATCTTTTATTTTATCTCCAAATCTTTTGTACAACAAACCGATAAGTCCGGCAACAATAAAAAACCGAAGGGTTCGGCTGATAATCGATGCTGCCAGAAATGGAATAAAACTCATATTGAAAAATCCGGCAGAGATAGTGAAAACTTTATATGGTATAGGTGTGAATCCTGCAATTCCTACAGCCCACGGACCAACCAGCACTCCCAAAACCTCTTTTTCATTAAACCAGTACTGAGCTTGTGATAAAAGTTCTTCAGAGCTTGTTCCTGCTATGGAGGCTGACAAATCAAGCATCACTTCACCTATCGTATCAAAGGCAAGCATACCGATAAGATATCCGGCAACACCTCCCATAACAGAACCAATAGAGCAGATAGCTGCAAATTTGAACCATTTTTTATAAGCCCCCATACATAATGCAATCAATAAAGCATCAGGAGGTATCGGAAAAAAAGAAGATTCGGCAAAAGCTAATATAAGCAAAGCAGGCAAAGCATAATCAGATTCTCCCCATTTTAGAACCCAATCATAAAGTTGGCGTGTCCAGCGAAAAGGAGCACTAAATATCTTTAACATACCTAATTTTCGTCCGATGGTTCTATTATTTTTTCAAGTTTAAGACGAAGGAGGCGATTGGATTCCATTAATATAACCGTCATTTTAATATCAGCAATAATAATTGACTCTTTTTCTTTTGGCAATCGTCCAAGTGTATTGATGAACAATCCGGCAAGTGTATCATTGTCATCTTCGGGAAGATTACAATCTAATATATTATTGACCAGACCGGGCCATACATCAGAATCTGCAAATGCAACCGTTTCAGAATGTTTAACCAGCGGGTCATCTTCTATGTCATATTCATCTCTGATTTCGCCAACAAGCTCTTCAATAACATCTTCTAAAGTGATAATTCCGGCGGTGCCGCCATATTCATCTAATACTATCGCCATATGGTTTTTTTTGTTTTGAAATTCACTTAGAAGTTTTGAAAGAGGCATAGAGTCTGGCACGAAAGTAGGTTTACGGCAGATATCTTGTACAATGATTAGTTCCGGGTTTAGTTTCTGGATTATAATATCTTTAGCATATAAAATACCTACAATATTATCTATAGTGTTTTCATAAACCGGCAATCTGCTAAAACCGGTCTCAATGAGTACGTCTGTTATTGATTGAGGTGATGCATTTATTTCGATTGCTATCACATCAATTCTGGGTGTCATCGCTCTTCGAACTGATGAGTCCGCAAAATCGAACACGGATTTAATGAGTTGCTCTTCAGTTTCATCGAAAATTCCTTTTTCACGGCCATCGAGTATCATCATATTGATTTCATCTTCAGTGATAATTGCTCTGTCTTCCGATTTTTTAATACCAAATAGTTTAATGATTAAATTTGAAATACCACTCAGAAATAGAGCGAAAAAAGAAGTTAGTTTGATAAAGAATGAAATAGAAGGTGCAACATATCGAGCAAATTTTTCTGGATTTGATAAAGCAACAAATTTTGGAACTAACTCGCCAAGTACGACCATTGCAATGGTAATAATAATTGCTACCGATACAACAGATAATGGCTTTGCAATAGAAGCAATAAATTCGATAGGTATTGTCAAATATAACATTTCAAATTTATTTACTAATGTCGCTCCGCCGAAAACACCCGCCAAAGTTCCAACTAAAGTTATGCCTACCTGAATGGAAGCGAGAAATTTGTCTGGTTTATTGTGCAGTTTCCAGGCGGTCGATGCCCCTGATTTTTTTTTCGCAATTTTCTGTCTAAGTTTACTGTTTCTGCTGGCAATTATGGAGAATTCTGAAAGAGCAAAAAAGCCGTTCGCTAAAATCAATACTAATATTGCGGAAAGCTCCAATATCAATTGGGAATCCATTTTACAATTCTCTTACGGTTGAATTATTGTTAGATTGCCAGGAATCATCTGAGTTCATCAACCGGCTAATCCTTTATATAAGTGTTTCTGGGATAATTTATTTAAACGTTCAATTCTTTCTTTTACCGGAGGATGAGTGGAAAAGAGATTTGTAATTCCTTTACCTGAAAGAGGATTGGCTATCATTAGATTAGCCGTAGCCGGTCGATTATCAAGATTTAATCTGACGGGAGTTTTATGTAGTTTCTCAAGGGCTGAAGCAAGTGCTAAATGTTTGCCTGTGATATTACCACTGGTGGCATCGGCTTTATATTCACGTTGTCTTGAAATAGCCATCTGGATTATAATAGCTACAAGCGGAGCAATAATGGCGGCAACCAATAAACCGATTCCTCCGCCACGGTTATCATCACTTCGTCCATATCCTCCAAAAATTGCTCCCCAGCGAGCAATAGATGCTAAAATACCAATAGCACCAGCAAAAGTAGCGGCTATTGTTCCAATTAACATATCTTTATTGCGAATGTGAGCTATTTCATGTCCGATAACTCCCTCAAGCTCATCATCGTTTAATATTGAAAGTAAACCTTCGGTAACAGCAACAGTGGCATGTTTTATATTTCGTCCAGTGGCAAAAGCATTGGGGGCTTTTGAAGGAACTATACAAATTTTGGGAATTGGCATATTTTCAGCTTGCAAACATACTCGTCTAACAACTCTGAAAAGTCGGGGGTGATCACTTTCGGACACTTCTTTTGCTTTGTATATTTTAAGAACAACTTTATCGGAAAACCAGTAACTGCCAAAGTTAAATACCGTTGCAAAAAGAAAAGCTAATATTAGCCCGTTGTTGCCACCCAAAAAATAGCCAACTACCATTAGTAGGCTCATCATCAATACCATTAATAAAAATACTTTAAAGTTATTCATTTTTTCTTTCCTCTAATAAAATGTAATAAATTTATCTAATAGAGGTCAAATAGTTTCCTCAACAATTAGTAGTGAAAAATTTTACCGAGCTTCATATGTTTTTACAAATCACAAAATAGATTTACTATTTGCGTACTTTCTTTTTAGGTGACCTTCCAAAAGATTGTTTCTCCAAATTATATTCAGTTTTCTGTTCTTTCTCTGGCTCTGGCTCTGGTTTGGTTTCCTGGTCGTCAATTTTCGATTCTTTTTTCGTTTTTGGTTTTTTTGATGTTCTCCCAAACTGTATTGCAGGCTCAGGTTTATTTTCATTTGGATTATCTTCGTTTGAAGGCTCAATCTCTTCGGTTGTTTCAGTAGCTTTAATGGTTTCGACTTTTTCATCAGTAGTTATGTCATTATCTTTTTCATCAATAAAATCTACAGTCGATTCCTCAGTTTTATTTTCTTTGTCCAAAGGTTTTTCATCTTTTAATTCATTAACTTCAAGAGCGGCTAATCGTTTGGCTACTTTGGATAATTCTTTTTCAACGGTTGCAACCGGAAGAATTTCTTTGTTTTCACGTTTTTCAGATTTATCAGTTTTTTCAACTCTAATTGGGAAGGGTAAATTTTTGGGCGGTTTAGGCAGTGCAATCGTGACTTTTTCACTCTTTTCTTTTTCTGGTTTTTGCTCAACCTTAGTTTGAATAGTTTGTTTGGCAGGTTTGGATTTTGGTTTCGCAGTTTTTACAGGTTTTTCATCGTACTCTGAAAAACTGTTTGATGGAGGTTTTAATTCAAACGGAGAGCCTGTGTTTTCGTTTTTATTTACAGGTGCTTTGGTGGAACGTTTATTAGAGCCAAATTCTCTAATTTTGATTTTATCATCAACTTTCTTTTCCCTTTTTGGTCTGGTTTCTTTAGCCGATACTTTTTTACGTGTTTCTGATTTTTTAATTTTCGGCTTAATTGCTGAAGTACTTTTTTTTGTGTCTGTTCTTTTTCCTCTTCTTATATCTTTTTTTACGGTTTTTGATTTAGTGATTCGACTGGTTGTTTTAAATTCAAACGTTTCACCAATTACAATAGCTCCGACAGCATCACTCCAAACATTTAATCCGGCTTTTAATCTGTCAAAAAACCAATCAGTGATCAATAGTAAACTAAAACCGGCATATGCTTCCAAAGGATAATCACCGACACCAAGTAGAATTAAGGCTAAAAACATTGTCGAGTGAGGCAGACTTGTCAAACCAAAAGATAGAATTACAGCTGTTACTGCCATCAGAAGCATTTGAGAAATTGTCAAATTAACGCCAAAAACCTGTGCTATGAAAAAAGCAACAATTACAGCATACATAGCCGTACCGCCAACATTTATAGTAGAGCCTAAAGGCAACACAAAAGAACCGGCTCTTTTATCAACTTCACAATCTTCAATAACACAATGATATGTGATTGAAAGCGAAGCGGTTGATGATCCGCTTCCAAAAGCAGTAGCCATAGCGGGTATGAGATTTTTAAAGCTGGCTATGGGTGATTGATGAGCAAAAAATTTCAATATCAAAGGTAAAACAATAAATCCATGAATTATAAATCCAGCAAGAACAACAAGCATAAATGAGCTTAAATTATCTGTCATATTAAATATTGTTTGATTATTTTCAGCAACAACAGAACCTACCAAAAAGAAAAGTCCTATCGGTACGGCTATCAGAAGGATATTGATTAGTTTAAAAATAACATCATTGACGGCTTTGAAAAAATCAATAATGACTTTTCCCTGACGAGACATAGTCGTCAAAACCAAAGAAAAAATTATCGTCAGTATAATAATACCAAGATAATTGCCATTGATTACCGCTTGATGAATATTCGATGGAATAATACTATCAATTACATTAAAAGAATTGGAGGCTCTTAAATCCTGAATTATTTGTGGAATACTGTCTGGTCTTCCAACACCAACCCCGGGTTCAAAAATCATAACTAAAACAGTGCCGATTAAAACAGCTATTATAGTAGTTGAGAAGAAATAAAATAGAGTATTAACAGTTGTTCGACTAAGTTTACTTATATTTCCAATAGATGTTATTCCAACAATGATACTTGTGATAATTAAGGGGATAATAATAACTTTAAGACCATTTAAGAAAATTGACCCAATAAAAGAAAAAGATAACATTAAATCCGGTAAATAATAACCAAATGTAGCCCCGAGTATTGTTCCAAAGATTGATCCAAAAAGAATCCAATAAATCGTTTTATTTGACATCTTGTCCTGTTCAGTTTTGTATCCGTTCATACTTTCAGTTAACACAAACGGAGAATATTTATTTCAAATTCCATATAAGAATAGTAGCAGGGTAGAACGCTTGGTTAACATAAAGTTTGAACGACAAAAAAACAGCCGCTTCTGTTATACCCTTTCATAACTAAAATTATAATATTTTATCTTCGCAATTATAATCAGTTTAAAATCAGATTGCAACGACTTTGCGTAAATTTAAAATAACCTGTTATTTCACAATGACATAGAGAGTTTGCGTTTGTCTGCATTATTCAATGATTTTCTCAATCATGTTTGATTTCGTATCTTATTATGGAATTGTTGTTATGTCATAACCAATTTGTGATTGAGTTACAATAGCTTACTGCCTATATTTAACTAATGGATATTTTTGGGAATAAATCAAATGCTCGTTCCAAATCAGATATTAATGATTTAAAACCGTTAGCTGATAGGATGCGTCCTAAATCAATTGATAAATTTTTCGGACAGGAAAAAGTTATCGGTGTTGGTACTCCTCTTCGAAATGCGATTGAAAATGACAAGGTTACATCGTTGATTTTTTGGGGTCCGCCAGGAACAGGGAAAACAACTTTAGGCGAAGTTATCGCATGTGCTACCAATGGGCAATTTGTTAAATTCTCAGCGGTTACATCGGGCATAAAAGATGTCAAACAGATTCTAACAAAAGCTCGGAATTACTACCAGATGTCTGGACGGCGGACCTATGTTTTTATTGATGAAATCCATCGTTTTAACAAAGCTCAGCAGGATGCGTTTTTGCCTTATGTTGAGTCCGGCGATATTGTTCTAATTGGAGCAACTACCGAAAATCCATCTTTTGAAGTCAACTCTGCTTTATTATCAAGGCTCAGGGTATTTGTTTTGGAAAGATTAAACGATGATGCTTTGAGAAAAATATTTAAAAATGCTCTTGCTGATAAAGAATTCGGTTTAGGCTCTAAAGAAATAGAGATAGAAGAAACTGCTTTAGATTTAATGATAAATGCTTCCGATGGCGATGCTCGCCGAGGTTTAACTTTGCTTGATGAAACTGTTCGATTTGTTGGTGAAGAAAAGAAAATAACTTTAGAGCTAACCCAAAAAGTACATCAGCGAGGGTTTGCAGTTTATGATAAAAAAGGCGAAGAACATTTTAATATAATTTCCGCTTTGCACAAATCGTTAAGAGGCGGTGATCCTGATGCTTCTTTATATTGGCTGGCAAGAATGCTTCATGGCGGCGAAGACCCGAAATATATTATCAGGCGGTTGATTCGTTTTGCATCGGAAGATATCGGGTTGGCAGACCCGTATGCTTTAACTCTTTGTCTAAACGCCAAAGAATCTTTTCTTTTTTTAGGGTCTCCCGAAGGTGAGTTGGCTATTGCTCAGGCGGTCATATATATGGCTTGTGCTCCCAAATCAAATTCTATCTATACCGCATTTAAAAAAGCAATGACTGATGCCGACCAAAAAGGCTCGCTTCCCGTTCCTCTTTGGATTAGAAACGCTCCTACTTCACTCATGAAAAATCTTGGGTATGGCAAAGATTATAAATATGCTCATAATTATGAAGAGGCTCTTACAGATCAGGAATATTTCCCTGAAGAGTTGTCGGGAACGGAATATTATATACCAAAAGAAATTGGGCGGGAAAAAGGTTTGAATGAGTATTTGGTCAAGTTTAAAGAGTTTCGAAAAAAGCAAAAAAATCAAAATAAAAAAAACAATGAATAGTATCGAAGTGTCTTAAGAAACATATTGAACTTTTCTATCAAACCGAAAAAAAATATGGACACTAATTTTTTTGTAATGTTGTTGACAAAAAAATGAATTTTTGACTTATTATTAAAGGAAAAAGTCTTTTATCCTAAAAGAGAGAGGGAGCTTATATGTTATTTTCAAAAAAGATTAACACTTGTCTAAAATCAAGAACAGTTTATTTTTTGTTAATTGCGTTCGTTGGTATCGCTTTAATGACCGTATTATCTGTCAGTGCTGGGGAAAATACGAACGAGACGAAATATACTTATGATGATTGGGATGAGCCGGATTATTGCGGTTCCTGTCATAATGATATTTATCAACAATGGAAACAATCAATGATGTCGCAATCGTACACTCACCACTGGGATGAGATTGAGTATTTCAAATTAGCTGTTCCCCATGCTGAGAAAGATGAAATTGTTGCCGAAGTAAAAGCCGGATGTAATGGGTGTCATACGCCAATGTCATTTTTGGTCGATGATATTCCTCCGCCTCGTCCCGAAGAAAATTCTCGTGCAAACGATGGTGTCCACTGTGATTTCTGTCATACAATTACAGGGTTTGATGGTGATGTACCATTTAATTTTAACTATGTTATCGCACCCGGTGAAACCAAGAATGGACCACGTGATAACCCCGAATCACCTGCTCACGAAACTTTTAAATCCGACTTTTTAGCCAGCTCTGAATTTTGTGGTATTTGCCATAATGAAAAAGATCCATATGGGGTATGGGTAAAATCTACTCACCTTGAGTGGAAAGAAAGCCCTTATTCCGCTATGGGAGTAAGTTGCCATGATTGTCATATGACTAATGCTAAATCTATTACGGCGGTTGATGGAAAAGAGTACGAAGACGCTCGCCAACATTTATTTCATGGCGCCCATGATATTGGTAAAATAAGAGGTGTTGTGGAACTTCGTATTCATCCTGATGTCAATGAAATAGAGCAGGGGGAATCTGTTAAGTTTACAGTCGCCCTTTTTAATCAGAAGGCAGGGCACAAATTTCCTACCGGGTCGGTCGAAGATCGTATTCTGTGGTTACATGTTGAGGCTATTGATGCCGCCGGTAAGACATACCATATTCCGGTTGACAAAAAAGGATTCGAAGGGGAAGAATATACTATTAGTACCGATGTTTTAGCTTATCAGGATATGAGTATTGCTCTGAACGACCCCAGTTTTAAAGGTGTTCAGCGAGATGGAGTTCCTATAGGAGACCGTATTTTCCGGATGCCATATTTTGATCCTCAGGGGAGAATGACTATTCAGCAATGGAATACAAAGTCATTGGGTGTCGATTATCGCTTGAAACCTCTTGGGACAATACTGGAAACGTTTTCTCTTAAATTACCTGATGATATAGAACCGGGGCAGATGAAAATTACTGCAACTCTCAATTATCAACTCCTTGTCAAACCAGTTGCTGATTTTCTTGGTGTTCCCGATGAAGAATCTTCTATTATGGAAGTAAACGTTCACTCAACTTTTGTTGAAGTTCTGCCATAAGGGTAATTATTACTAAGTAAAGATATTTCTAACGGATAAAACAAAGACGCCTGTTAAGCAAAATTGATATCAGGCGTCTTTTATATTTTAGAATAAATGTATATATCTTCTAAGGAATACATGGTTCCGGAAGAGGACCGCCATTAAACATATAATCAACCAGCAAGGTCAAATCGGAAATTAGAATGTTACCATCGGAATTAGTGTCAGCCTCATCTTCACATACCGGTTCAGGTCCCTGTTGGAAAAAATAATCCACCATATATGTAATATCTGATATCCCTATTGAACCATTACGATCTACGTCGCCTCTTACCACACAACAAGTGCCAATAATAACTAAACCATCAACTGCTGGTGGTTGGAAATCCAACATGCTCCCATAGTAATACGGGAGGAATTCAGTTATTCCGGACATGTAACCTCCAAGTGATATTACTGTACTGTCGCCGGGGTTTGAGCCAGGACCAATACTGAAATATAATTTGACAATAGGTCCTTCGCCGGGTGGAAGTTCCTCTACGGAACCATTAGTTGAAGCTCTTATTCTAAGAGTATTTTGTTTGCCTAAAGGGTTATTGTGAGTATAATTTAAATCATCTTCAAAATATTCTGTTCTTAATCCCACTGTTGAAAATGAATCCAGCACCAAATCAATATCGCCCAAATATTCCACTGGAATTTGAAAATAATTTACAGGGACATTATTTTTTGCATTAATTTCCATAACAAACTGAGTCTCTGAAACAATTTCTTCCTCATGACCGATAACTGTATCAGCCAAAGAGGCTATTAAATCAATTTTTATTTTTGAATAAATCTCTCCAATATCATTTTCAATTTCAAGCTTAACATCATAAAGACCTGGAGTGTCATAATTATGTGTTGGGTGTTGAACATAAGATGTATCACCATCACCAAAATCCCAAACCCAGCTTACAACGTTTTCATTTGAGTTGTCTGTGAAACTCACCTCAAATGGCGACCAACCGAAACTCAAATCATTATCGAATGCAACCCGGGCGGCATCAAGGCCATCAAGGGTTGTTGCTCCGGTGTTATCAGGATCCAACCAATCAATCAAACGACTTGAAGCACTTCCGCCATAATTCCATGATTTGGCAAGTTTTCCATACCAATCAGAAGTAATACTTGTACAGGATGCATATCCGCCATGGAGTTGTCCAACAATACGATGGTTGTCATCGAATAGTGGTGATCCGGATGATCCGCCTTCGGTAGTACCATCGTTCCATGCCCCAATTCTCCAGTGAGTTACGCCGGTGGAACCTAAATAACTGGTTGATGTAACCGGTTCATAATCAAATGAAATTTTCTTAATATCACCTGAAGGGTGGTGGATGGCTACCGATTGTGGCGAGGGAGTATCTATATTTGACCAACCTGAATAATAAACTTCGTAATCATCAGGAGGTGTTTCGCTTAATTCAACAAGACCAAAATCCGAGTAAGAATTTGAGGCTCTTAAAGTAGTTCCGGAAACTGTCATGTTCGTTGGACCGTTAATATTGGTGCATTCAGGGCTTTCGTAATTAAACATAATAATCCAATACGGTTCACCACCCAGACAATGGTTAGCTGACAGAAAATATGGAGTAAAATCTTCTCTGACATTATTTATCATCGAACCGGAACACCAACGAGTACCATTACCTAAAAGAACCATTGCTACTGATCGTTTTTGATTTTGCCACGGGTCTCCCTCAGGGCAATTAACATTGTTATTGCATGATCCGGATGCTCCATATCCAGCTATATCTTTTAATACCTTTTGGTCAAAAATATTTTTATAACCATGAACTATTCTTGAGATTGATATGAACCCATGAAAATCAACATCAGCCGGTTCATAATATTCTAATATAGAGACTGGTCCTTTTACTGGAGCAGTTGAAAATTTTTGATAAGGTTTATTATTTTTAGAAGTAAAAGCACCTATAACATCGGTTCTTGATTCGTTATAAATGAATAATTCAGCTCCTTCGGGAATTTCAAAAAAATCATAAAGGAAATTAATTGAATAAGCTCCCGGACATTCTATACGAAGAGTCCATAAACGACCGCCATCCGGCAAAGTTTCCCAAACACCGGAATTATCAAGAGTGTAATTGACATCAAAAGGAGCTCCAAATCGAAATGGAATACCTAATTTACTTTCAGCTTCATCTTCAGCCAGCATTTTTGCTACATCGACATTTGGCGTAGTAATAGTGGGCATATTAGCTTTAGCCATTCTTGAGAAACTTCTCGGAGTTCCTCCGGAACTAATCTGTCCCCACGATGGAATTGTAAAAGTTAAACATAAAAGAAAACTAAAAAGTAAAATTTTTTGTTTTTTCATTTTTCCTTATCTCACTTTAATTTAGTATGGTTGTCGGTCATACAATTAAAAAATAGAGGTTGGGTATGTCATTTCTTCTTAATCAAGAACTAAATAGTTGTAATAGCGGTACTTATATTAAGTCTTATATGAAAATATAAGAACATATCTTCTTTTTGTCAATTATTAGCTTTCAATAAATTTCAAAAACGCATTATTTGTTTTATAATTGTCTTTAGCATTTATGTATGTTATTTGATTGAAACTATTAAACAAATAGACCAAAAATATGTGTAAGTTTTATATTAACAAACACTTAGAAGATGATTTCAGTTTATCTGAAAAGATAAATATTCTATTTGATAGTTCTGACATATTAAATTTTCACCGTTCAATAAATGGATATAAGCCAACCCCTCTTTATTCACTAAAATCACTATCAGCAAAATTTGGGATAAAAGATATATTTGTAAAAGATGAGTCCCTGCGGTTTGACCTGAATGCTTTTAAAGTATTGGGTGCTTCTTATGCAATTTATAGATTTCTTAAAAAGAGATATGAGCAGATTACCGGGGTTGAAATGGAAAATCTGTTTTCATCTAATGTCAAGAAGACTTTGCCTTTATATACTTTTT
>JAYEHE010000208.1:0-3151 GCA_034659415.1 Candidatus Zixiibacteriota bacterium
GTGAAATTCTATGTCCATAAGTTAGGTTGTCCTAAAAATGATGTCGATGCAGATTATATTTACGCCAAACTAATCAGTAAAGGACATCAACCGGTAAATGACCCTGAAAAAGCAGATTCGATTATTGTCAATACTTGCGGGTTTATAGATTCTGCGAAAGAACAATCAATCGAAGAAATATTAAAATTAGGACAGCTCAAAAAGAAGACAGGGCTTAAAACTTTGTATGCCACAGGATGTCTTTCTCAACGCTACGGTGATGAGCTATTAAATGAAATCCCCGAACTTGATGGTGCTTTTGGGTTGGGTGCTTTGGATTCTTTAGCCAATGCTGTTAGTTTGTCAGATAAGCTCAAAGAGGTCGTTCGGATGGAACCGCGTAAATTGGGGTATTTGAATTGGAAGAATAGGTTTATATCTGATAATTTTCCTTATGCTTATATGAAAATTTCCGATGGTTGTAATCGTAATTGTTCTTATTGTGCTATTCCTTCTATTAGGGGAAAGTATCGAAGTCGTTCAATAGATTCTATTATCCGAGAGACTCAATTTTTGGCGGAAAATGGAAAAAAAGAAATTATACTCGTTTCGCAAGAGGCAACTTTATATGGCTGTGAGTCAGGTAAAACTGAAGGCATAATTCAATTGCTTGAAGCTTTTGAAGAGGTGGATGGTATCGAGTGGGTCAGATTGATGTATTTGCATCCTGCCAAATTAAACACTAAACTTATAGATTATTTAGCGGCTAAGAACAAAACTCTTAATTATTATGATTTACCGCTTCAACATATCAATAATGAAATACTTTTTGCGATGAATAGACAGGTTACAAGGGATATTATCGAAGAACATATTGATAATATTCGAAAAGCAGACAGCAAGGCAATTCTTCGAACAACTTTTATTGTCGGATTTCCGGGAGAAACTGATAAACAATTTCAGGAATTATTGGATTTTGTTGAAAAAACAGAGTTTGACCGTTTAGGAGTATTTACATATTCTGCTGAAGAGGGTACTAATGCTGAAAAAATGGAAAATCAAATCCCGGAAGATATTAAATCTGACCGTATGGACCAAATAATGATGTTACAACAGGAGATAGCTTTTAATAAAAATAACTCCTTGATAGGTGAACAAAAAGAAGTTATTATTGACCGTTTGAATGAAGATAAAAATGCGGTTGGTCGAACCAAAGGTGACTGTCCTGAGATTGATCAGGAAGTTACTCTTTTTGATGATGACCTGAATATTGGTCAAATTTATCAGGTTGAGATTGTTGAATCTCAAGGGTATGATTTGATTGGAAAAATAAGAGAAGAATAACTTATGATACAATTTGAGAAGTTAGGCATATTCCTTTCCAAGCCGGTTGCTTTTCTGTTTGTTATAATTTATCTGGTACAATCAAGTTTACTGATTTTTCTTATCAAAGATAAATTTGATCTGGAAAAGCAAATATCTTTCCAACAAAAAAGAATCGATGAACTTGAAGAAAAACTTCAGATATTTAAGGCAATTGATGATTTTCAAATAGGTTTCAAAGAAGACGAAGTCAAACAATTATCTAATGTGATTTATGATGAGAGTAAAAAATTTCATTATGACCCGATGTTCATTTTGGCGATTATCCTAACGGAATCATCATTTATCAAAGGTCAGAAATCATGGGCGGGGGCAAGAGGATTAATGCAGCTTAAACCTTTTATTGGGGCAGATGTAGCTCCTAAAGCCGGTGTTAATTGGGAAGGCTCAAATACTCTTTTCCAGCCAGAGTCCAATATTAAACTTGGTTCATATTTTCTTTTTGAGCAAATTCTGAAATTTGGTGACGTCAAAAAAGCAATTTTAGCATATAATATAGGTGAGACAAGGCTTCGGGGTTTAATTAGGAAAAATGCTCCGATTCCTTCGAAATATTTTGATAAGGTTATGAATAAATATAAAATGCTTAAGGAGAAATATTCAGTTTGAACAATCGTCTTTTTACATTAGTGATTTTATTATTGGTCATATTGACTTCAGGTATTATCGGTTGTGGTGGCAAGAAAAATGTTTCTCATCTATCACCTCAGGAATTATTTACGTATGCTGTTGATCGCTATGAAAATGGAAAATATCTGCGTGCTATAGAATTGTTTCAAACAGTAATATATAACTATGCAGGAGAGAATGTTGTCGATTCTGCTCAGTATTATCTGGCAATGTCGTACTATAAAAATGGGGAACATCAATTAGCGACTGTTGAATTTAACCGTTTGGCAGTTAATTATCCATCTTCTGTGTTTTTTGAGGAAGCTGTATTTATGAGAGCTGTTGCAATATTTGAAGGAACCCCTGATAATTATGCACTTGATCAATCCGAAACAATTCAGGCTATAAAACGATTTGAGGATTTTATAATTGATTTCCCTGAATCAAAAAAAGTTCCGGAGGCTCAAAAATTCATTTTAGAGGGCAGAACAAGACTGGCAAATAAATATTATGATGCCGCTGTAGTGTATAGTCGTATTGGAGCTTATAAGGCGAGCGAAAAATATTGCCAGTTTGTTATTGATGACTATACTGATACCGAATATGCGGCTTTGGCTACTTTTCTTTCTGGGGAGATGGAATATAAGATGAAAAACTATGATCGTTCCCGTGAGATGTTTGAAAATTTTATTGCAGTATTTGCTGGTCATGAGAAAACACTAAAGGCACAAGAAAGAATTATTGAATCTGCATTTAAAGCCGCAAAAAGAGAATTTGAAAACGATAATTTTGAAGAAGCAGCCAGCCGTTTTGATATGTTTAAAAAAGACTTTCCAAATAATGGAAAAGTAAAAAAAGCTGATAAATTTTTAGAAAAGATTCAAAAAAATAAAACATAATTCATAATTTGATATCATGATTAAACCCAAAAATGGTGGCAATTGGGGGATTTTCGGGGGAAGATTTGATCCGGTACATTTGGGTCATTTGCAAATAGCCGAACAGGTCTGCAACTATAAAAAATTAACCGGTATATTATTCGTTCCTTCTTTTAATCATCCTTTAAAAAAAGATAAAGCTAACGCTAATTTTGAGCAACGATGTGATATGTTAAAGCTGGCATTTGAAGATTACGAACAGTTTTGTCTTTCTGAAATTGAACTAAATTATGAACTTTCAG
>JAYEHE010000209.1:0-3146 GCA_034659415.1 Candidatus Zixiibacteriota bacterium
TTCAGCTAAAAGCTCAGAGCTAAAAGCTAAAAGTTTTTTTTCTTTCTCTCATTCGACGTTGGAAGTTCGATGTTCGATGTTGGACGTTCATTTTTTATTCTTAAAAAACTTCTTCCTTCCAATCCCGGCCAATCCAATCAACCCACTCCCAAGCAACAGCAATGTTGCAGGTTCCGGGACTTGTGGTGAATTTTCAATCCAAAGATTATCCAATGCCACGATTCCACCTGAAGAAAAATTCTCAAATTTCAGAGTATTAATTGATGATGATTGTCCAAAATTAATAGAAACCCCTTCCCTATACTCGTGTGGTTGATAATAATCATCAAGATTAATATACTCGCATGAATAAAATTCTACACCGTTAGCGTATACTTTGAACAAATGCATTTGCGAAGGTGCAATGCCTTCCCAGTCGAATATGATTTGATCTATGTTACGTTCTGCAAACGTAATTTCTATAGCCGCCGTATTTTTAATATAAGTATCAGGACCCAGCAGGTTGGTACCATAGGTTTGCCCTTTTGTTGTAGTTGTGTAGAGATTAACCTCCACATCTCCGGGCAAATTGCCGTCGTCGCCAGGGGTACTCTCCATATAGTCCCTTATAAGCTCTTCTTCAACGCCTACGCCCAGAGTATCAAAGTCAAACTTATACCATGTGGCGCTCGAGGTCCCAACTGTGCCAAAAAACAGCAACATTAAAAATAATGGCAGAAAAAATATTTTTATCTTTCTCCTCATTATTTACCTCCTTTGGTTAAATTGTTAATTTTATGTACGTTCATTATTTTATTCTAATCAGCTCCTTTGTTTCGGTTAAAGGGTTATTTGATTAAATAGTACGTCGTTCAAATACCAATCTCTTTTTCTTTTTCACCTCCCTTCACTTAAGGTTTATGCCATCACTGTTTGTTAAAATTTTATCTTGGCCCATGGGTCATAGTCTACATTAACGCCGGTTACAGCATTATTGCCGTCTTCACCAGGCTTGCCTGCGTTATCTCCTGTGCCTCCAGGCCCCCACCAGTTGTTGGTGGCATCTATTTTTTCTGCAGTAGCGCTAAAAAGCCCACTATTGTTGTTCCCTGTTATATTGTTGTTGTTCACAGTACAGGAAGAATCAGGAATTACAAAGATTCCATTGTCAACGTTATCGCTAATGTTATTTCCGGATATGTTTGCTTTTATAGAATTAAAAAAAAGATGAATTCCATTATGATCATTTTCTGTGATTGCGTTGTCTTTGATAGTAACATTATTACTGTCTTGAACAAAAATACCATGGAAGCCCTTTTTGACAGTTAAACCTTCTAATTTAAAATTATTGCTACCAATAATGTTCACATTAGCTTTTTGTGTATCAACAACCGTATCCCCTGCGCCCCAGACAGATGTCAGGGCGGAGTTATCCTCAAAATTATTTATTGTCACCCCTTCATTGTATGTACCCTCATCCACCACAATCCAGTCGGGTTTTGTGTTTAGTATATTATTGTCTGCATTTGCAGCGGTAACAGCTCCCCCTATGGTGCCGTAGGTAGGGGCAATGCAGCCCTGGCAGTGGCCTAATGCAGGGTCAGTTACTACAAAGATATCCATCCTGGGATCGGTGTATGCGGCGGAGGCGCTTACGCCTGTATTTGTGGCGGTGCCGCCTGTCTGAAATTCGCCAGTGAATGGGCAGAAATCCCGGTCTCCACTGCTTGACTCCGCAGTTATCAGACCCATCTGCGCTGATCCTGATGCGCTTATGGATGTGTTTGTAGAATTTGCCGTGTCTCCATGTACATCAATAGTTGCCTGGTCTCCCCCTATAACACTAATGCCTGTTGCAGACTCTCCAGATCCATCATTTGCTGTGATGGATATATGTGTGTCGCCAGGGCCGGATTCATTGTGGGATGAAATGGAAGGGCCGTTGGTGTTGCCGATATTTATACTGCTTTGTGCCGTGCTTCCAACGTTCAGGTCATATGTGTTGGTTTGTGTCACGGACTGCCCTCCTGAACTTACCTTATATTCAATAGTGACCGGTTCTCCATAAGAATCCTTTTGAGTGATTAAGAAAAAAGCAAAGGCAATGGCAAAAACAGTAATAAGAGAAACATATTTTCTCATGGTTATTAATACTCCCTGATAATGTTATATTTTTATTTACTTTTAGCGTTATTATCTTTGTAAATTAGTTTTTTCAAGATGTATAGGGGGATTTTAGGGGGGAGGAAATGGGTATAAAACATCCCCCCTAGCCTGTTATTTTGAATCAAATCAGAATGTTTTGGAGGGCAAGATTTTAGGAAAAAAAATTATCTTTTTTTAAAATAAATTATTCCATTCCATTTTTTGTTAATAATTTCAATAAGTTTTCATTGCAATTTTTTTTCAAATATTTCCGGCTTCAATATTAAGCAATAGTTACTAAATTCTGATTGCCCAGGGAACTTAAATATTCTCTAAGTAATCATTATTACTCAGGATTTTCTTCAACGACCGGTATTTATTATTTGTCTTTTTTCAATGTCAGGACCTTTCAATTTTTTTTAGGGGGTGAATAGGGTGATATAAAATGGGTATAAAACCTCCCCCCCTGTTTGGAGTTAAAATACTATATTTTGGTTAATCTATTTATTTTCAATTTATTTGGTGGTTTTTCCAAATTTCTGTTCACAATTTAAGTTTATTTTATTCTTTAAGTTTAGCTTTTAACTATATGTTTTATCATTCAAAAGGCAGTTAATAATATATTCACCACCCACTCGCTTCACTCGTTCGAGGCACAGAGGGCACAGAGAATAATAATTTCCTCCAAAGAAAGTTACTCCTCTGTGTTCTCTGCCTGCCCCGCCTGCCCAGTTAAATCCGATTTTGCTTTTATTTAACCGGGGTGAAACTGCATAGCAAAGGTTATGAATATAGCCTATTTCAATTGTGGTGCCTTGCGGTGAGAAGATTTTTAGACAGGATAGGCATGATATTCAGGATAAAAAAATCTTTTTGTCTGCGTGTGTCTGCGTGTGTCTGCTTGCAGCCCATAGGGCCGCATGTCTATCCGGTGAAAGTCCGGATGGGGGAATTGGCTGTTTACCCCTATAGTTATATTCGACGTCTTAATGAGGCGACTCAGTAAGGCGAAAGCTCGAAAG
>JAYEHE010000210.1:0-13016 GCA_034659415.1 Candidatus Zixiibacteriota bacterium
CTCAATTAATGCACCTTTTTATGTGTTAAATATGTCGGAACATTTTCGTGATACGGTCATTAATGATTTTATCTCCGAATATAATAAGGGGCGTACTCCCAATCCATGTGTTCGTTGTAATTCCGAAATCAAATGGAATAGCTTTTTGCAGAAAGCAAAGGAATTGGGTTGTGATTATATAGCTACTGGACATTATGCTAAAATTGAAAAACTTGAGAATAACCACCGCTATACTATTCGCAAAGGTAATGATGGCAGTCGTGACCAATCTTATGTGCTATGGGGTGTGTCTCAGGAAGCGTTATCAAAAACTTTGATGCCTCTCGGGAATCTTCTTAAATCCGAAGTTAGAGAAATTGCACGTAAATATAATCTTCGCACTGCTGAAAAAAAAGAATCAAGGGAAATTTGTTTTATTCCCGATGATAATTATCGCCGCTTCTTAATAGAGCACAACCAAAAAAACGGGAAATCATTTGCACACGGAGAAATTGTCCATGAAGACGGGACAGTTTTAGGCGAGCATAAAGGCACGGCTCTGTTCACAATCGGTCAGCGTAAAGGTATGGGTATTTCTTACCCAACACCTCTTTATGTCAAAGAGATTAACACTAAAACAAATCAGGTAATTGTTGGCGATAATGATTCTCTGTTTTCTTCAGAGCTTATTGCAGAAAATATGAATTGGGTAGGGATGGAGCCAAAAGAAGGTTCTTTTAGAGCTGATGTTAAAATTCGTTATCTTCATCCCCCAAGTTCGGCGATATTGGAATGTATTGCAGATGATAGAGTTAAAATAACTTTTGATAATCGGCAACGAGCTATAACACCCGGGCAGTCGGTTGTGTTTTATGATAATGATATCCTTCTCGGAGGCGGGTTGATTGCTTGAATAACTATAATATCTGCTCACAATAAATTGTTGACTCAAATTAAAGTATCTTTTAATATTATTTAAACAGTTCAATTTTCACAAAGGAGATAAATTATGATAAAAGCTACTTTTTACGGACATGCATGTGTTGCTATAGAAAATGATAATCATAAAATTATTATCGACCCGTTTCTTACAGGTAATCAGTTAGCGGCAATAAAAGCTGAAGACATTGAAGTCAGTCATGTATTAATCACTCATGGTCACGGAGATCATATTGGTGATAGCATTGAAATTGCTAAGAGAAATAACGCCACGATTATTGCAAGTTTTGAATTAGCTAATTTATGTGCCAAAGAAGGAGTGGAGATTCATCCAATGCATATCGGGGGTGGATTTGATTTCGATTTTGGGAGAGTAAAATTAACAATCGCTCATCATGGCGGCGGGTATGGTGAAGATGCATCAATTTACACAGGTCCGCCGGTAGGCTTTTTAATCACAATGGACAACAAAACTCTTTATCATCCCGGCGATACAGGTTTGTTTTATGATATGAAACTTATTGGTGAAATGAATAAGATTGATTTGGCATTTCTGCCTATTGGAGATAATTTTACGATGGGTATTGATGACGCTGTCAAAGCGGTAGAATTCATTAAACCAAAAAAAGTTGTTCCTATCCATTATGATACTTTTCCTATTATCGAGAAAAAGCCGGAAGAATTTGCTGATAAAGTAACTGATAGTGAAGTGGTTATTTTGAAGCCTGGTGAAAGTATAGAATATTAAATTATTACTTTTATATAAAAAATACCGGTTTTTGCCGGTATTTTTTTTAAACTCTTTTTAATTGATATAATTATACAGGATAGATATTATTAATTGAATGGTATAATGAATAGGTCGAAATCCTTGTGCTTATAGTTATTCTTGCTGGGGTTTTGACATTTTGATTCGGTAAAAGTTTAAAGAGAGTTTAGATATATGAAAAAATTGATGAAAATATCAGCCTGGTTATTAGGCATTGTAGTTGGTTTGCTGATTCTGTTAGTTGTTGGATTTAAACTGTTTTTCCCTCAGGAAAAAGTAAAAAACATTGCTATTGAGCAAGGCTCTGAATTGTTGGGGCGTGATATTACCATTGGTGAATTAGACATTTCTATATGGGGCGGGCTTGGTTTAAAATTGGTCAATGTAGAAATTAACAACCCTGAAGGGTTTAAATCAGGTGCTTTACTGACGGCTGAAAATATTGATTTGAAATTATATCTAATACCGTTAATTAAGGGTGATATTGAAATTAATAGATTAGTTATCAATAGCCCTGTTATTAAAATGAAAAAATTAGCAGATGGATCGAATAATTATAATTTCACAAAAATGGAAGAAAAAGTTCCCGAGGAAATCACCGATCAATTGACTCCCGAGACAAAAGCAGCTTCTGTTGCTGTAAGTTTTGATCAGTTCGAAATTGAAGATGGGCAAATATATTTTCAAGACGATAGCACGGGATTGAATTTAAGTTTAAAAAATATATCTTTGACGACATCACTTAAGAATGACAAAAGTGGAATTTATAATTCAGCAGGAAAAATAAAAGCAGATTCTCTTATTATTGAATCTGATAAGAATATCCCATCTTTGTCGTTTAATTTGAATTATTTGGCTGAATATAATTTTTCTGAAAGCTTATTGAAAATCAAAGAAGCCGATTTGAACATAAACCAAATTCAATTATCATTAAGCGGTAAATATTCGCATGCTTTGGATGATAATTTTGCTCAGTTTAATATTAAATCAAATCAGATTCAACTCAGTAAGTTTGTCAGTTTTCTCCCCGACGAAAAAAGAACTTTGCTTGATGATTATGCTTTTGACGGTTTTTTTGAATTGGATGCAGATATTGGATATAATCCACAAGCGGATGAACCTTTGAGTTATTCGGGAGTTGCAATAATCAGGGATATGAAATTAAGTCAAAAAGAAATCCAGGGAGAACTTAATTTTGAACAGGCATTGATTGATTTTGAGCCAAACAGTCTTCGGTTGAATATCGAAAAAGCATCTTTTGACAATAAACCACTGAAGGGGCATTTAACATTAACCGATTTTGAAAATCCTTCTGTAAATGGAATTATTGCCGGTACTTTAAATTTGGCTTTTGTGAAACCATTTATTCCGCCGGAGTTGGAAATAGATTTAGCCGGAAAAGCACAGTTGGATGTTAAGGTTGTGGGTAATATTAAACCTTTGGAGAAGCTTGATTTTTCCGGCAATGTATTAATTGAAGATGGTTACTTTAATGCTCCTCAAATTCCGGAGCCATTGGAAAGTTTTTATTTTGATGCTTATTTTGACAGAGATTTAACCAAAATTAAAAATACTCATGGCAAAATAAAATCTGGAGAATTTTCTTTTGAGGGTCGCATCAATCATCTTGTACCATATTTGCTGGCGGACTCTGTTCAGGCTAAAAAAATGGATATTCTGATTGACGGCAACTTCAAAGGTCTATTGGACTTAAGTATTATTAATCAATATCTGCCTCCAAAAGGAAACCCGAAATTAACCGGTAAGTTTGATACGGATTTAACTCTTAGTGGCTCTACTAAAACACCTGAGAAAATTATAAAACAGGGAGTTTTTAAAATTACCGATGGACAATATCAGGATGATTTGCTTCCGGAACCAGTAGAATCTTTTGAAACAATTTTAAAAATTAATCCAGATACAATAACAGTTGAGATGATGGATGTAATATTTACTTCCAGTAATGTTTCTTTTACCGGAAAAATTTCTAATCCGTTTCCTTATTTGCTTCCATTTGATGATATTGATAGAAGTAATATTAAAAAACCATTATTCACTTTTAATTTGAGTTCAACAAAATTTGATGTTGATAAACTCTTTCCTGAAGTAACTCCCGGAGCCGGAACTAATCGAACTTCGTTACCCGAAGATTCTATCTCGATGTTGATTCTTCCTGATATAAATGGGTTGGGGAAATTTGATGTTGATACTCTTATTTACAGCAAGGTGGAATTCAGTAATATCAAAGGTGATGTAAAAATAGCCGACCGTAAAATTATATGCTATGATGTAACCGGCATGGCATATACTGGCCAGGTCACTGGTGAAACGACAATAGATTTGAATAATTTTGACAACCCTCATTATATTGGAAAATTTGATGCGTCGCAAATCGAAGCTGATGATTTTATCGATCGTTTTAGTAAATTTGGCGGACATCTGTTTGGAAAGATTGATATCAAAGGCAGCTATGATGCTTTCGGCTGGGACCCTGAATCTTTTCTTAATTCTCTTTCGATGAGCTCCACAATGTCTATGAAAGAAGGGAAAATGATTACTTCCGGTTTTGCTTATAATGCCATTAGTTCATTAGCCTCGAAAATTGGTGAATCATTTGAATCCGAACAGGTGATTCGGAATATGTGGACTAATGTGGAAGTTAAAGACGGAAAAGTCAAAATGGATGCTTTGAAAATAAGTGCCGGAAGTTTGGGGGATATTACTCTTGATGGCTTTTATGGTTTTAGCGGCGAGCTTGATTACAAAGGTGATATTTTATTATCAAAGGCGTGGACCGAAAAACTTATGTCAAAGGGCGGCTTGATAGGCGGGTTGTCAAATTTATTTTCTGAAAAAAGTGTAGAACGGATTAAACTTCCGCTTACAATTAGTAATACCGTAGATGACCCCAAAATGAATTTGGATTTTTCAGTTATGGTTAAAGATAACAAGGAGAAAATCAAAGAGAAAGCAGGGGATTTGCTAAAAGGTTTATTTAAGAAATAGTAAGTACCTGAAAAGTTTCTGATAGTTTTGTTTGTTGGGACAATTAAAATAGAAATTTTAAATATATATGCATCATTACAAACATAGTTTTTTTCTTTTAATATTCTTTCTTTTGACCTTCTCCGTATCAACGGTTTCTCAAAACCTTACTGAGAAAAAAATTTCAAAATCATTGCATAATAAAATCAATAAATCATCAAGTGATTATGAACATCTTATATGGATTTATTTTGATGAAAATGCTGTGTCGGATAATGTTGTGGCTCTTTCGGAAAAATCTCTTAAACGAAGGGCAAAAGTTGATTCTGAAAATTATCTGATAGATAAAAATGATTACACTATCAAACCTGAAATAATTGAGGAAATGGAACGAACAGGTGTTCATATCAGACATCAGTCACGCTGGTTAAGGGCTGTTTCCGCCGAAGCTAATATTGATAAAATTGAACAATTATCTAAAATGCCAATTGTGAAAAAAATTAGTGAAGTCAAAGTATATTCTAAAACTCCAATTGAAATGTCTCCTACTGGTAGTAAATTATATAAAGGGAATAAATCTCTGGCATTAAATTATGGGGCATCGCTTGAACAGATTCAGTTTATAAAAGCCCTTAAATTACATCAAGCTGGTTTATCCGGAGAGGGTGTAACTATTGGAATTTTTGATTCTGGTTTTAATACGGAGCATCCGGCATTTTTTGATTCTCTCAGAGTTGAAGCATCTTATGATTTTATTAATAACGATACTATTGTTGGTGACCCTGATTGTGAAGAACAATCAGAAAACAATCAACAAAATTATCACGGTACTCTTGTTATGGGTGTAATTGCTGGATTTGACTTGGGTAATTTGATAGGTGTGGCTTATAAAGCATCTGTTGTATTAGCAAAAACGGAGATAACCTGTTCAGATACTGAAATTAAATTGGAAGAAGATAACTGGGTCGCCGCGGCTGAATGGGCTGATTCGGTCGGTGTGGATATAATTAGTTCAAGTGTTGGATATACTGTTTTTACAGATTTAGGGAGCTATACTATTGACGATCTCGATGGCAATACTTCTTTGATAACAATTGCCGCTGATATTGCCGCCTCAAAAAATATTTTGGTGATAAGTTCAGCTGGCAATGAAAGAAATACAACTTGGGGAACAATCTCAATGCCTGCTGATGGAGATTCAGTTATTGCAGTTGGTGCTGTATCAAACAGTGGTGAAATAGCTTACTTTTCTTCTCCCGGACCATCTGCCGATGGAAGAATCAAGCCTGATATTGTTACGCTTGGCACTTCGGTCTTTTCTTCCCGTGCTATAGGAGGCTATGCGTATGTGGCGGGAACTTCGTTCTCCTCTCCATTGGTTGCAGGTGCATGTGCGTTAGCTTTAGAACATGACCAAACTTTAACTGCTGCAGAAATCAGGCAGAAAATTATTCAAAGCGGCGACAGATATCTTTCACCAGACAATGATTATGGTCATGGACTTTTTAACGCTATTGATGTTGCCGATATTATAAAATTTGAAATGCCACAAATTGTCAGAATTCCTATGGGAAATACTGAAACAATTCATATCAAAACCAGTGGAACCTCTAATGTAACTCCACAATTAACTATTCTGGGACCTATGAATGGCGTAATTTTAGTGGATAGTGGTAATGGCAGTGGGGCATTGAAGGTCACAACTTTGGAATCTAATCCTTTAGAATTTGAAATCGGATTAGTGGCTGATGTCGGTTATTTTTCTGACACAAGCTATATAAATATTGAATATTATGTGGATTCGGAGCGGGAAATTTATGCTGGTCCGAATCCTTTTAGTGAAATTGTTAGAATATTTATTTCTCCAGATGCAGGAGATATGAAATCTATCACGATTTTTAACAGTGCCGGTGAAAAGGTCTGGGAAACAGTCAATGATTCCCAGCTAAATGCCGATATATGGGAATGGAACGGTAATAATTCCCATAATGAGGAAGTTGCCGATGGTGCTTATCTTGTTTTGGTTAAAACAGATAGAACTGGGAAACTTCTGAAATTGTTAAAAATTAGATGATAGGTTAGCGTATTAAAACAACAAGTCAAAAAATTGGATTTAAGCGATGTGCAGTTTGTAAAATTGATTTAAAAGGTAGATTTGTCTATATTGACGAAGAAATCGAACAATTATTAGATTTTACACGCGAGGAGCTTTTTGGAAAGAATATAATCGATTTTGTTGATCAACAGTCAACTGAGTTGATTGAACAGATGCTTTCGAAGCGAAATCATTACGAAACTTTTTTTGATTTTACAATACTCAATATTATAAATTCCAAACAACAGAAAACAAGTTTTAATGTGATTGTCTCTTTGAATTTTATCGCCGGTAATCCGGTTAATTTTCAACTTATTTTTAATCAGGCCGCTCAGGAAAATAGTATGCAAAGCCCATCTTCAAATGAATCAAAACTACTTCCTTTTCTAAAACTAATAAATACGCAAGAGAATTTCGATAATTTTAAGGAAATCTTAAATCCTATATTAGATCTATCTGGTGCTGAGCTGTTGGCGATTTATAATATTTCTACGGGAAATATTGAACCCTTAACCGGAATAGCTAAATCAGGCTCTATAGAATTTTCCTTTGATACTATTCCGCCGTTAAGTGATTTACATTACCATATCAAAGAAACTCAAATTGATTATTCTTATGTAGATAAAAATGATATTCAGGTGGCGATTGAAAAATTTAATGAAATTCCAAATGAATTTGTTTCTATAAAAGAAATCTCAGGTGGCATTTATCTTATGCGTTTCATATATAACGAAGACGCAGATGTTATGGAAGTTTCAAAATCAATAGATGATACAACGTTTGCATTGGATATAATTTCTAAAATTTCAAAAGAGAAAATAGTAAGTAATGATTCCGTAGAAACTATGCCGGATATAAAATTTACGATCGGTTTCCTTGATTCACTAAGCATAGGTGCTTTGCTAACTAACGAAAGAGGCGATATTGCCGGTTATAATCCAAGTTTTATTTCCTTATTTAATGGAAATGAGATTCAAGGTAATATATCGGCTGTTTTAAATATTTTAAAGGAACATAATCCAGTTCAATTGATTGAACAAATCGAAAATTATTTAAAAACTCCTCTTAACGAAGAACATCCTGATGATTTGCAAGTTGACCTGCAATCTCCTTCAAATGATATGCGAAGGCTGACAGTTATTAAATTTTCTGTTGACCCATCTGACCAAAGTGGTTGTTTTGTTTTTATGCCAATAAGTCCATCGTTATTGATTGAACAGGATGACCCAATAAATAATAAGTCGCTTAAGGATTTTTCTGGTTCCGTAAAAGAATTAGTGTCATCGGTGAAATCTCTTTCTGGCAATGTGTCCAGAAATTGTAATGACCATCTGGATGAAGAAGGTTCTAAAAGAATTTCAAATCTAATGGAAGGTGCGGCATCTATTAAAAAGTCGGTGAATAGATTCAATAAAATGATAAATCTTAAGCAAAGTGCCAATGAGTTATATTTAACAGACTTAAATATTCTTTCAAAGAGAGCTATTGAATCAATTGATAAAGAATCTTCCAGTGTTAAAATACAATCAAAAGTAAATCCTTTGCCTAAAATAGTAACATCATCGAAAATTATTAATGGAGTATTTGAGTCAATTATCGATAACTCTGTAAAATATTGTAATGATAATAATGTAACAATTGAAATCTCAGCTGAGATGAAAGAAAAGTTCTGTTTTATTACAATCAAAGATAATGGAAAAGGTATTCCTAAGAACGTCAGAAATAAAATTTTTGTTCAACCCCAAGATGATTCTATGCCGTTATACAATAATCTTTCAATCTGTAAACAATTGATGCAGGAACTGGAGGGGGATTTAAGGTTGGTCTCAAGTAGTAAAACTGGGACCTTATTTGAGATAAAAACTCCAATCGGTTAGTTGAGAGTTATGAAAAATGATTTTAAAATAATACTGGTTGAGAATAATCGGTATCATGCTGTTCTAATTGAACAAACGATAAAAGAATCATTTGTTAATTCATCTGTTGATATCTTTAAGACAGCACCGTTAAATTTTGACTTAATTGATATGAATAAATACGATATTGCCATAGTAAGTTATAATTTAAACAGTGTTGATGGTATTCAATTGATACCACTGATAAAACAATTAAATATAAACCTTCCTATTATTATTACAGCTTTGAAAGGGTTTGAGTATTTGACAACCGAAGCATTAAATTTTGGGGCGGCTGAATTTTTAATTAAAGATGATAATTTTTATAGTTCACTCTCGAAAAATATCTCAGAAGTTCATCGTAGAAATATTTTAATCTCCAAAAATAGAGAGATGGAAAAAAAATTAAAAAATTTGAATTATCAGGATATTGTGAAAAATACTACCGGAAGAGTTCTGCATGAAATCAATAATCCTCTGATGGCTATTATGGGTACAATTGAATTGCTTTTGGGTGATAACACTATCAAAGACAATAATATAAATGGAAAACTTGAAATCATAAAAAAATCTGCAAATAGAATTAAAAGATCAATGAATAGGTTGACTAAGATATCTGAAAATCAAAATATAGAAGATAATAAGAAACTAAATAGTAAAAAAACAAGGCATTCAGCCTCCCCAATTGATAAATAATTGCTCTGAAAAATAATTTCAGTTGACATTCAACAGATTTAGAATATTCTTTGTCCCTTACATTTTAAAATATGGCGGGTTTTTATGAATTCGATGACCGGTTTTGGAAAGTCAGAAATAAATTTTAAGTTTGGAAAGTTTTCGATAGAAATCTCGGGTGTAAATAATCGTTTTTTAGAAGTATCCTCAAGGCTCCCAAGACAATTTTTCCCTTTTGAAACAAAAATAAGGGAATTAATTAGTTCCTCTATTAATAGAGGAAAAATTAAAGTATTTATTAATTTTGAAGAGTCAGACAATTCCCCCGGAAAATACCTTATTAATGAAGCGGCTTTTAATGCTTATTATAAACAGCTAAAAAAATTTAAAGAAAAATATAAGATTTCTGGCGATATTACTATTAATGATATGATGCAACTGCCTGATATCGCTGAACCAGATAAAGATAGCATTGATGAGAAATTATATTGGACTCCTTTGGAAAAGGGACTGGATAAAGCCTTGAGCCAGTTGAAGAAAATGCGCAAATCGGAAGGTTTAGCGATGAAAAAAGACATTTCTAATCGGCTTAAAATGCTGTCAGATGATTTATCTCAAATTAAAAAACTTACTAATAATTCGGTTACTAAAAGAAGAGAAAAACTGACTAACAAAATAAATGAGATTTTAGATTCACATGCAGTTGATCCCTCACGATTAGAAGAGGAAATTGCGATATTTTCTGAGAAAGTTGATGTTACTGAAGAATGTACAAGGCTCGAAAGCCATTTTAAGCTGTTTAATGAAAATTTGAAATTTTCAAAGCCAATAGGGAAACAGCTTAATTTTATTCTTCAGGAAATGAACAGGGAAACAAATACAATTGCTTCAAAGTCTTATGAGAACCAAATATCTTCAATTATTATTAATATGAAACATGAAATTGAAAAGATAAGAGAATTAGTTCAAAACGTTGAATAACTTATCCTTATGAAGAAAAATAAACCTGGTAAAATTTTAATTATATCTTCCCCGTCAGGCGGAGGGAAAACTTCTATCTGTCGCAAGCTGTTGTCCGCCAAAAGGAAAAAAGACGGATGGAGTTTTTCAATCTCATGTACGACCCGAAAGAAAAGAATCGGCGAACAAAACGGGCGCGAATATTTATTTGTTAATGATGAAAAGTTTAACCATTTAATAAAAAAAAATTATTTTGCAGAGCACTTTAAAGTTCATTTATATCACTATGGCACACCGAGAAAGAATATTACGGATACTCTAAAAAAAGGCGGGGTGCTTCTTTTGGACATTGATGTACAGGGTGCTTTGAAAATTAAAAAAGAATATCCGGAAGCAATTACTGTTTTTATTCTTCCTCCTTCGAAAGAAGCTCTAAGGCAAAGGCTTACTGCACGCGGGACAGAAACCAAAGAGCAATTAAAGATCAGGTTTGAAAATGCTAAAAAAGAGATGAAACTGTTTAATAAATTTGAATATACTGTTATTAATGATGAAGTTAAGTCGGCGGTTGAGCAAGTATTGAGTATAATAAACTGTCATGAATGTCGGTCAGAATTGATCGGCAAGGAACAAATTAAGAAAATTATCGGTTAAATGAATAAATTTAGGAGGTTTATATGAAAGTTGTATCACCAGAAGAACTGAAAAAACTTGGTCTAAATCGTTATGAGGCAATCATTATTGCATCACAGCACGCCCGTTATTTGAATTCTGAACGGATTGCCAAATTAGAACAACTCGAAGAAGATCCTACTTTGGAAATTGATGCACGAAAGATTACTATGATTGCATTAAAAGATCTTATGGAAAGTAAGATTAAGTTTAAAAAATAAATTACGATATATAAATAAATTCTGGTTATTAAAAAGAGGACAGCAATGGCAAAAAACCTGCTTATAGTTGAGTCACCCGCAAAAACAAAAACTCTCGCCCGCTTTCTGGGGGCTGATTTTGATATTATGGCAACCGTAGGACATATAATTGATTTGCCAAAATCAAAAATCGGTGTGGACCCTGATAATGATTTTAAAATTCAGTATGAAACTATTAAAGGTAAAGAGAAAGTTATTACCTCTTTAAAAAAAGCGGCGAAAAAAGTTGAAACTATTTATTTGGCACCTGATCCGGATAGGGAAGGGGAAGCAATTGCTTGGCACGTTGAAGAAACACTCAAGAAAACAACAAAAGCTAAATTCGTTAGAGTTTCTTTTAATGAAATAACTAAATCTGCTGTTTTAAAGGCTATAGAATCTCCAACCGAAATCAATATTAATCTGGTTAATGCCCAGCAAGCCCGTAGGGCATTAGATAGAATAGTAGGTTATAAAGTTTCTCCATTTTTATGGTCAACCATTGCCCGTAATTTATCTGCCGGTCGAGTGCAATCGGTTGCTTTAAGATTAGTCTGTGAACGGGAAGAAGCTATTGAAAAATTTAATCCAGAAGAGTACTGGCAGTTATTTGCAGATCTTGATGCTGGCAAAAAACAGATTGTTACTGCTAAGCTTTTTAAAATTGATAAAAAATCAGTAGTTAATGCTACCGAAAAAGGTGCTAATAAAATTACTATTTCCTCTGAAAAAGAGATAAATTCATATATTAAAGAAATTGAAAAAGCTGATTTTATAGTATCAAATATAAAAAATACTACTTCAACCAGAAGACCTAATGCCCCATTTATAACTTCGACCCTCCAACAAGAGTCTGCCAAAGTTTTTGGTATGGCTCCAAAAAGAACAATGGTTTTGGCTCAGAAATTATATGAAGGGATTGAGTTTGGCAAAGATGGCTTTGTTGGTTTAATTACTTATATGCGTACCGATTCTACGCGGACATCTACTGAAGCACTTAAATCAGTAAGAAAACATATAACTGAAGAATATGGCAAAAAATACCTTCCGGAAAAATCTAATATTTACAGTAAGAAGAAATCCTCTCAAGATGCTCACGAAGCCATCAGGCCTACTAATATGTATTATACGCCGGATAGAATGAAAAAGAAATTAAGCCCTCAACAGCACAAAGTATACACTTTGATTTGGAATCGTTTTGTAGCTTCTCAGATGAAACCGGCTGTTTATGATGTTGAAACAATTGATATATCAGCTGATAAATATTTATTCAGAGTCAATGCCAGAAAAATAAAATTTGAAGGTTTCTTGAAAGTTTACAATGTTGCCAAAGAACCGGATGAAAACGGAAATAACAAAAACAACGGTGAAATATCAATAGACAGTCTGCCGCCTATTAAGGTAGGTGATAAGCTAAAACTGGACAAACTTAAACCAATTCAATCATTCACCAAACCACCACCTCGTTTTTCAGAAGCGATGTTGATTAAACAACTTGAAGCCGATGGTATTGGACGACCATCAACTTATGCTTCTATTGTATCTACAATTAAAGATAGAAAATACGTTGAACTGAATGAACGAAAACTTTACCCAACCGATCTTGGTAAAGTTGTTAAAAAGATATTAGTTCAAAGTTTTCCTAATCTGTTTAATGTTGAGTTTACCTCAAACATGGAAAAAGAATTGGATTCAATTGAGGTTGGCGAAGATAGTTGGGTGGAAATCATGAGAAATTTTTACCAGCCATTTATCGATACTCTTGATTCTTTAAAAAGTCAGGTTAAAAAAATCAAAGAATCTATGAT
>JAYEHE010000211.1:0-3139 GCA_034659415.1 Candidatus Zixiibacteriota bacterium
GGGGACTATATTCTTAGATGAAATTGGCGATATGCCTATGGAATTACAATCAAAACTATTACAAGTCCTGGAACAACAAGAGTTTGTGAGAGTTGGTGGAATTCATAATATTCATGTGGATGTAAGGATAATTTGTGCGACTAATATAAATCTTGAACATGCTATCGCTGAAAAATATTTTCGTGATGATCTTTTCTATAGGTTAAATGAAATAACTCTATTCCTTCCATCTTTAAGAGAGCGAAAAGAAGATATTCCACTATTGATAGATCATTTTATGAAAATACATACTAAAGCGTTAAAAAAAGATCCTATCACTATTTCTCCTCAAGTATCAGAAAAAATGCATAATTTCTCATGGCCTGGAAATGTCAGGCAATTGGAAAATATGGTGAGACAAGCAATTGTCCGTAATGATGATTCAACTATAACAGATCAGATTTTATCGAATTCTCAAATGTCGAAATATTCCAATCAATCCGTTTCTACTAATCAGGTAACGTCAAATAATATCGAAGAAGAAAAAGATTATTCTTTGAAAGAAAGAATTGGTAAAATAGTAGCCGAAGAAGAGAAAAAACTTATCTCTGAAGTTCTAAAAATCACAAATTGGAACAGGCGTAAAGCATCTGAATTGCTTCAGATTAGCTATCGTTCACTTCTGTATAAAATTAGTGATTATAAACTAAATTCCAAATAATTAAATTTAGCATACAATTTTTGTATTATTGTGCAATTATTGAGCATTGTATTGCATGCGATGTTTAACATTATTTGAGATTGCTAAGAATTCCCTTAAGAGTTGTAGTTTGTAACTTATTACTTACCAATCACTTTATTTTTTAATTAATTTCCAGTTCTGATAATCAGGAAAAGAATTCCATAAACACTAAACATAGCTATAAAAGGTATGAATATTGCTGTATAAATTATAGACAGTTTTTTGTCTATATTGGTAGGTAGGAAAAATGGAAAAAGATTTTTGTAGTCCTTTCATTGATAAATTACAACGCGAGCTGTTGCGGGCTGAGCGTTATAGGATTTTTATCTCACTAACCGTTGTCGATTTTTCTTCTTTTAGAAAATATATTAATTCGGATGAGCAGAAGCGGTTTGATAAGATATTAAATGTTGTTCGTGATAATATTCGTAATATAGATTGTGCCTCATTTGTGACTGATGACCAAATAGGGCTATTATTTCCTGAGACATCAAGACAAGGGGCTGAAATAGTTGCTCGTAGGATTGTTGAAATCATCAAAGAATCATTTGCTGATATTCCCGGTTTGAAACAGGCTAAGGAAGTTATTCCGATGGAGATGGCTTCATACCCCGATACAGGCGGGACAAAACCAATAAAAGATTATATGGAAGAATGGCTTCAAAAAAGTACCAACTAATTTGGTCTCACTGGAAAAAAGTTCCTACCTTGATTAAAAGATCGTTCAACCCCTCAGGACGGTCTTTTTTTATTGCTTAACATCGCCTGATTTGAAAAGGATAAATCTAATTATTGGAGGTCCAATAGTTTCATAAATTAATATAGTAGATAAAACAATAGGTGTTAAAAAATCACCAATTTCCTTGTCAACTTTGTTGACAATATTTACTAATCCGATTGCTAATCCTGCTTGAACAATCATTCCCAACCCCAAGTAATTTCTTGTTTCTTTTGAGAAATTTTTCCATTTACTAACAAGATAAATAAAACTTATTTTCCCCAAAACTCTTGCTATCAGATAAATGATACCGGCAATACCAATTGATGGCAGTAAGTCCAGATGTAGCGAAGCTCCGGCAATTACAAAAAACGCAATATACAAAGGTTGTTCAATCTGTCTCATTTCTATATAGACTAATCGGTGCATCAATGACAAATTAGTTGTAACTGCTCCCATTATTAGGGTGGCAAAAAGAGGTTGAATATTCAAAGTGAATGCTAAGCCGGTAACAAGCATAACCCCTGCAACAATAATCATTAGCATCTCTGCCTGATCATCTATTTTTTGTTCCCAGATTGAAATTAAATAACCTACCGCACCGCCAATTACCAGTGAACCGCCCAATTCATACAAAGGGCTGAGGATTGCATAATACCAGCTGGCACCATCTTTAAGCAAACCATAGGAAAAGAATAATTCAAAGAATAGAATACATATGATATTTGACATAGCCACAATTGTTATCAATGAATCTGTAAATTCTCCTTTTGATTCATACTCTCTAATTACTAATAATGTTGCCGCAGGAGCAGTGGCAATGCCGATTGTTCCTAACAGCAATGCTGGATAAAAAGAGACTCCGGCAATTGTTAAAGCTACCGTAACTAAAATCATTGCCCCGAGAGATTGAGCGACAGTAAGCCATAATGTTTTTTTACCTACCGTTTTGATATGATGTATTTCAAATACGCCGCCAATAGTAAACATAATTAAACCTAATGCTATATCATTAAGCAGAGATAGGTTCTCGATTGTTTCTTGGGATATTAGTCCTAATACCGAAGGTCCGATTAATGTTCCTGTAAGAAGATATCCGGTTACTTTGGGGAGTTTGAAGAATTTTGCAAGTTTGCCTCCGAGAAGCCCCAAAAGCATCATTGCCCCAACCGGAGCCAGATAATGCAAAGTAATATCAAAAATTGTATTTGTTTCAGTCATGGAGTAATAATACAAAAATCAGAAAGAGAAAAAAATAAAAAATATAGGAAATTCTGTGAGCGGCAAATCACAAAGTCTATTTTCCTGATGATTGTTGTATTGGGGCAGACGAGGGTTCGCCACGGCGAACCGCCCACAAGAAGTTCGAAACTCCTGTAGCTCACAGTCCGCCTCTGGCGGGTTTTGACAATTTTATTTTTGTTTAAGATGTTGAAACTATAAAGCGTTTCAACCGCCCAGTAATTCCTGTCATTGCGAAAGGGTCACTGTAGGCTAACAACGTAGCAATCCCTTTTGTTTTGTCATTCCTTCTGTTTTGTCATTCCCGACTCCGATCGGGAATCCAGGTTTTTTTTGTCTTTATTGGTGATTTGCCTACGCAATAGAATTTGAAATAAAATAACAAGAAAACAGGAATCAAGTAGGTTGTGTCTGTTACCAGCCGAGTATTTGTTCCAGGTTTTTATTTATCTTTTCAA
>JAYEHE010000212.1:0-3139 GCA_034659415.1 Candidatus Zixiibacteriota bacterium
CTTTCATATGCCATTTTTCTGTTATTTTTAATAGCTACTTTATTTAGTTTGTTGACAGTATATCTAATTTTTAATCGCTTTAAATGGCCATTAAATAAATTAATTTACGGCTTCAAAAAAACCGCTCGTGGGGAATTATACAAATTGATGGAGCCGGAGGGTGATGTCGAACTTAGGGCACTTACATCAGCATTTAACGAAATGTCAAAAACCTTATGGGAAAATTCAACTGAACTAAAAAAAAGCAACGATGAGTTAGAAGAAAGTAATTATCTTCTCAGTGAATCAAGGTCGTATTTTAAGACTTTAATCGAACAATCCCCTGATTCAATAGTCGTAACTAATTTTTCAGGGAATATTACTTTTTATAATGATAAAGCTGGAAAATTATTCGGGTATAAAAAAGATGAGATTGTCGAACAACATATAGATAAATTTTTCACACAACCGGTAATGAGCACAATAATTAATACTGAAAATGAATTAAATGGTGTTGAGTTATTGGCAAAGACTTTGGATGAAGAATTAGTCCCTGTCTATTGTATTGCTTCTTCAATTGAAGATGATAAGTCAAATGACATTGCGTTTCTTTTTATAATTAGAGATATATCTGAGAGCAAGGATTTTCAGGAAATGATGATTCGGATTGACAGATACTATACCAGAGGAGAGATGGCGGGAGATATTGCTCATGAGATAAATAACTACTTAGCTGTATTGTCGGGAAATCTTGAATTGATGCCGCTTTTCATGAAAAAAGGACAGGATGAAAAAATAGTTTCCAAATTAGAGCTGATGCGGAAAACAGTTGATAATATAGCACGCTTTGCAAATGGACTGATGGACCCTAATCAGGATGAAGCTGTTTTTGAAGAAGCTGATATAAACCAGTTGATTGAAAATGTTCTGGCTTTTCTTAAGCCGCAAAACAGATTTGACGGTGTACAAATCAATACTGATTTATCGACAGATTTACCGTTAGTTGAGTTTGATATTTCTCAGTTACAACAATTAATTATTAATTTGGTCTATAATTCTGCCGAAGCAATGCAGCAAATAGAAGAAGAAAAAGTTATAAATATCTATACTCAAGCTGGTAATGAGGGTGATGGTACTGTTCGGGTAATCATTTGTGATAATGGTCCCGGCGTACAGAGTGATAAAAAAGAAATATTGTTTAAGAAAAGATTTACGACCAAACGCAAAGGGCACGGTATCGGATTAGTTACTTGTCAGAAGATTATCGAGGTTCATTCGGGAGATATTGGATATGAATATGACGAAGGTGCAAAATTCTTTTTTGATATTCCACTAAGGCAGAAGTCAAAAGAAAAAGCTTCAGAAGAAGAAAAGGCAAGTGCCGTTTTCGGTAATTGATATTTTTTATATTGCTCTGAAATCATCTATCAAATAATTTAACTTTATGATTCTTAGTTCAAAATATGGAAATAAGTTACTATTTTTTCTTATAGTTTTATTTGCAATTATCATATTTTTCACCTCCTATTACTTTATTCAGGAAAATAGGAACGACAGTCTGAGATTATTGATAAATCAAGGGTCATCATTTACAGAATCTTTGGCACAAGCGGCGGAAAATGCTATAACATCGGAATCTTTTTATGAATATTTAATCTATAAGCGATACCATGAACTTATTATCGAAATAAGTATGTCCGAACAAATACCTAATCAGCAGAGTCTGGTAAGGTTTGCATCAGATCATAATCTTTTTAGTATTCACGTTTTTGATATAAACGGAGGTCTAATATCTGAGGGAATCGCAGGTGGCATCAGGTCTGCTTTGCCTGTTAATATTTATGATCAGGTAATTAACTTATATGAATCTAAGGAAAATAACTTTAAGTTAATATTGGATGATTTTTATTCACCCGGAGGAGCCTATCATTATTTTCTTGAGCTAACCAACGATCAGAAGCATGTAATAGTTATTGCGGCTGATGCCTATTATTATATTGATGCTCTCAGCGAAACTCAAATCGGATTTCTTGCACAGAAAATGGTTTTGGAAAAAGGGGTTGAATATATAATTTATCAAACCTCTCATGAAGTAATTTTTTCATCCATAAAGCCAGAAAATATTTTCCCACTGGCAAACGATTCTTTTTTAACTACAGCTTTGAATACCGATACAGTTGTGAATCGATTATTTGAATTTCAAGGGAAAACAATACTTGAATTAGTACGTCCGTTTGCAACCGAGGATTATCCTATTGGTGTTTTCAGAGTCGGATTGTCTCTGGAAAGTTATTATGCCATAGCTTATGGATATGATATTCAGATTATTACTTTTGCAATAATCCTTTTTGGATTATTGGTAATTGCCTCTCTATATCTTCGGGGAAGAGAAAAGAGAAAAAAGATAAGCCTGCAATATCAGCAAATCAAATCTGTAACAGACAAAATATTTGATGAAATGCGAACCGGTGTGGCGGTTTTGGATAATATTGGGACAATTAGCCTATGTAATCGTGCCTTTGACGATATCTTGGGCGTTAGAGGGTGTATTGGTAGCCAATGGTCTGATATTATTCCTGAGGATGATAATATTTTAAATGATTTGCTTGAGAATAATGAAAGAGGGAGTGAATCGGAGACAACTAATATTTTCAATGGTGTTGCTAAAACTTTATTAATATCGTCTTCTAAAATTGAAGCAAATCCGGATAGTACTGTAATTGTTGTTTATGATATTACCAAATTAAAAAAGTACGAGAAGGAATCGGCTCGCAAAGAACGTATTTCAGAATTAGGTGACTTGGCGGCTGGTGTAGCTCATGAAATTCGTAATCCACTGAATACAATATCAATAGCAACTCAGAGATTAGCGGCGGAATTTGAACCAACAGACAACAAGCAGGAATATCATGATTTTACCAATCAGATAAAGTCAGAGACAAAACGGCTTAATGAAATTATAACAAAATTTTTAGCTCTTACCCGCGACCATAAAAAATATAATAATAAAATCAATTTATCAGAAATTTTAGAAGACTTTATTAAATTTATTTCTCATGAAACTAATCAACTTAAAATAAATCTAATCAGTGAAATAAATAAGGATTTGATTATCAATGGCAGTATTGATGAAGTTAAACAAGTGTTTACCAATTTGTAT
>JAYEHE010000213.1:0-3108 GCA_034659415.1 Candidatus Zixiibacteriota bacterium
CTCTGTTTTCCCAGATGCCTTTTTCGGAATTGAAGTTGAAGGCAAAGGCAAGGCTCATTACTTTTTGGAAGTTGATAGGGGAACTATGCCGATTATTGCTTCCAAAAATCGCTCTGATATTCGTAAGAAAATATTTGGATATTATTATTATCGTAAATCAGGAAAATGTGCAACACGTTATGCCTATCGCAATCTTCCAGATGGTAAAGTTTCAGAGTTGTGTTTCTTTGATGAAGCAAATAAAAGAGATGAATATATACATGGCAATCTTGAACCTATCAGAGGATTTCGGGTTCTTTTTTTAGTACCCGGAAAAATTGATCAAAATGGTAAACCATCTGGCAGGATGGCAAATATTATTTCTGCGTTCCCAAGTTTTGGGCGACAATTCTCATCGACATCTTTGTTCTGGTTTTCAAATATTGAAACCTACAATCCCGAAGCTCCTGAAAAAATTTTAGAGCCAACTTGGGTAACACCAAAATTGGAAGGCGGACTGCAAAGTCTGATTGAATAAATATGTTGATATATTTAAAGGGAGTCTTGGCTTCATTAATTCTATCTGCTCCGCAGTGGATCTCGCTATCCCGTGAGTACAAAAGGGAATATAGGGTGATATTTCTTTTTGGCTGGCATTGTTCTCACCCCGTTGGGTCAATGTTATCGTGGAATAGTGAAGCCGATATTCTTTTAGAGGAGAGAGGTCGTAGATGAATAGAAAAAAAAGAACCAGATTTGAGGTCTGGTTCATTAGCATGAAAGAATTTGGATTAAGAGCGAAGATTGTTTATAGAAAACACATTCTTAACATTTCGTTCCCAAATTTCCAATTTCCGTATAAACTATTTTTGGATTATATCGTCGATCAAATCGAGAAAACATTGAGACAAAGGTTCATCTATTTTTTCGATTGTTTCCAAGAGTTTTTTCAACTGAGCGAATTTTTCAATATCATCTCGGTAAAGAGCCCTAGTCATTACTTGCAGTTTAGCAAGCGTGACTGTCTTACGTATGGAATTAGCCATGATTATCTTCTCCTTTGTTTGCAGATTCGGTTAAGGCTTCAGCGTATTATCTCAAGCCAATCCTACTGCAGACAAAGAAAATATCACGAAATAACTAATCAGACTATCATAGATATAGCGTTTTGTCAAGGGGGGCAGGATGGGTAAAGAAATAAACAAAGATATCTTTGGTCGCTTTGTTGTTGGTGGAATTGTCGCATTTCTAATGTTTCATTATAACGTTGAAATAATTCAATTACTTGAAAGTGGAAATAATTATTTATTATCATTAGATAAATCATTCATGGCGAATCTTGGACGTACTTTTGATGATGCTGGGATTCTTTTAGCTTTTGTATTACTCATCGTCATATTTATTTATACTATTTTTAAAATAGTCATACTTTTAATAGCTTGGGCTATTGTTTCTATATTAGGTTTTCTTAATGATATTTACGTTTTACCTCTTTTGATTCCACTTTTAATAGTATATTCAAAATTTAGTTATTCATTTATTGCAATACCTATTTTATGGGTACCCAAAAAAGTGCTTTTACTAATGAGGAAATTTGGACGGTTTTTATATAAGTTGTTTAATCTTTTAGTTGTTGTCCCAATTGCAGAAGTTATCGCCTTAAAGGAATCGCCCAAAAAACAATTCTACAAAATTATTACTTCGCTTCTTTTTGTTTTTGGTTTATGCGGAATTGTTATAGGCGGGACAGGAGTTGCTGTAAAGATAATTCAAGACGGTAGTTTTGTTGGGGGAGTACAATCGTTTGTCAAAAATAATCTACCAGATGTTTTCTCAGAAGATATCTATACAAATATTAAACGTCAGGCAGTATTACAAGCATCAATTCCTAATTGGACTAAAACTTCGATTCAATTAAAAAGAGGAGATGTTGTAACATTTACAGCAACTGGAAAAATAAAATGTATTTCACCGTTCAAAGGTGGTATGTCTGTAACTAATCCGATGGGATTGTATCTTTTCAATGGTTATGTTGTCCCAGACGCATTGACTAAATCATACCGTCGAAAAGGCTTTTATCCAAATAACTACATACTTCCTGGTGAAAATATAAATTGTTTAATGGCGAAAGTGGGCAATGGAGGAGCATTTTTTGTCGGCAGTAATAAAAGCTATAAAGTAGAACATGATGGAGTTTTATTTTTAGGGATAAATCAAGTATGGAAGTCAGGAGCATGGAAAAAGAATTCGGGATATTTTGATATAAATATGATAGTAAGAAGAAAGGTGTAAAGTGGAATATATCAGTAATGGATATGGGCTATTACTTTTATTTGGTATCATAGCCCTGATTGTAGTTGGAGTAATCACATACAATCATAAAAATAATTTAAGACCGAAAGTAGGTAGAACGGTGGTAAAAACAAATACAGAAGTTATTGATAAAGCAGGGGAATTGGTTGAATTGAATTCTAATTCTTTGAAAGAATATCTAACTCCGCTTAGAAATGACCAGCCAGTATTTATGCATGTTGTCGCTAATTTGCTTGAAAGAACAAAGAAGTCAAGCGAAATTAAAGTTATACATGCCGTGACAAAACAGTTGGAAGCACAAAGTGAACTTTTGTCTAAAATTGATGAGTATGAAGAACAAATTCATACTCTTACTAGGAAGAAAGATAATTTCAGGCAAAGAGACGAAATGCAAGACCTTAAACATAATAGAGATAAGAAACGCATTCTTAATGAAATTGAAAATCTTGCAGATGAAGCAGGTGGTAGAGAAAAATCTCGCAAGCGTGAACTGAAAAATCTTGAAGCTGAGCTTACCCATGAATATGCCAAAAAAAGGGTAGAAAACAGATTGGCAAGTATAGATGATAGGGAGAAAAATGCTCAAAAAACTAGGCAATTCAATGATATGAGAGATGTTTTTAATATTGAATACGAAGCAATAAAAAATAATAAAACATTGACTCCTGCTGTTAAAAAGGAAACTCTAAGAACTTTAGAGCGAACCTTTATTGCTCAGTTGGACGAATTTACAGAGGGGCTATAATGAGCAAAGTTGATAAAAAACTGGAAGAGGTTAAGCAACTTCTTAATAAAAAGAAAAATGGTAGATCGCCA
>JAYEHE010000214.1:0-12912 GCA_034659415.1 Candidatus Zixiibacteriota bacterium
ATTAAATGATAGTAATTCAAATCGTATAATCTCAAATGAAATAAACACTAAACATCAACAAATACTAACTTATTATAAAGATAGATTTAAAAAGCTCCCTGCCGATCTTTCTAATTATGAGCGAAGAATTTCACTAAATGAGATAAAAGAAGAAACGGCACAAAAATTTGAAATTTCATTAGTTGAATTAAAAAATATTAGAGCTAAGTATAAACTGAAATATTAAGAAAGAGTTGGAAGTGTCTAAAAGACAAGAGTTTGAATTTGCCGAGATTGCAGTCAATAAGCTCTTTTTAGAATCATTTGCCAATGAGCGCTCACCTTATTATGTGGGTAATGAAGATGATTCTCTGTCTAAAACTTTGATGAAATATAGAAATAGGTTCAAATTTCATATCAATAATTCTTTATCTGTTCGCCAAAAACAGGTTATCAAGCATTACTTATTAGGAAAAACAGAACGGGAAATTGCTCTTATTTTAGGTGTTACTCAGCAAGTTGTAAATATTTATAAGCATAGAGCTATCAAGAAATTACACAAAATTCTCACTTCTTAGGTGTATGTCAAAAAACTATTATATGAAGCTGTATAATTTTTGAACACTTGCGATTTTATACTCGTATTAGTATAAATTTACAGGAGGTGATAAAAACCATTATTTAGTATCTCCCTACTTTTACCGCTATCCATATATATTTAATTTTTTTAATTGGAAGAGGGGAATAACAATTAAAAGGGAGAAGTAAAATGCCAAAGAGAAAAGAACCTGAAAAATTTGCCCAACTTGGGAATAAAAACTGCTGGCACCCTTACAGTCTGCAGATGCTTAGCCCAACCAAGTTTACACTTGTTGTCGGAAAAATACTTCGAGGCAAGTATGAATTAATCAGAACGAAGAATGACAAAAGAGTGATTACAGAAATTTATCACTAATTTTTATCCTCTGATGTCAGGAAGTTTCAAATAAGCGAGATTTAATCTCGCTTATTTTTTTAAATTAATTCTTGACTATAATTTGGTTTAGCTCTTCTTTTTTGGTCAAATGGACAACAATGTTTTTACATATTGCATTATAATATTTTTGTCAGCTTTATTAGGTGGTTTTATCGCCATAGCCAAAAAATGGTCTGATGAATATTTACACCTATTTCTTTCTTTTGGAGCAGGAATATTTTTGGGAATGGTTTTTCTACATCTGCTTCCTGAAGTTTTAGCTCACAAGCATGATCCAGTTTTATCTATTATGGTTCTTGCCGGTTTTATGTTTATTTTTATTGTAGAGCGTATCCTTTTTATTTCTAGTGATGGGGGAGGATATGATCATAGCCACAAAATAATTTCTTTGACGGCTATGCTTGGTTTATCAGTACACTCAATTATTGGAGGAGTTGGTTTAGCGGTTGGGTCAGTAGATCAAAACCTTGGCTGGTTGATATTTATATCAATAATATCACATAAAATGCCAGCCTCATTCGCTTTGACTTCTCTTTTTGTTTTAGGTAAATTCAGTAAAAAAAGAATATGGCTTTTTCTGATATTGTTTTCATTGATGACACCATTGGGAGCTTTGGCATTTGCTCCAATTGTAAAATTGGCTGGATCTTTAACAATAGAAATTCTTACAGCTTTTACAGCTGGGACATTCTTGTATGTGGCAACTGCTGATATTTTGCCTGAGGTCTTTCATACAAGAGAGAAAAAATGGATTAAATTATTGTTATTAATTATAGGAATTATTGTAATAAGTTTTATAGGTTTTTTAGATATTCATGTTGGTGGTCATTAATAAATTAAACTAATTTATTCTATAAGCGTATAATATGGAAATCAGGAGATTGAATGAATAGGCTTGTTAAGCAACTTTTAATAATAATTATACTTTCTACTTTAGTCGGTTTACTCAGAAACAGTTTGTTTCCAAATGAAATAGCAATTATAGGGGAATGGCGTGATTTATCAAACGGGGAAGAACCGGTTATTCCGCCAACAGCTGAAAAAGGAGACCCTCCTTTTATTGCAATAAATGTTGCTCAAATGGAATATTCAACAAAAGGTACAAAATTTATTGATGCAAGAGATTTTGATGAGTATGAATGTGGAACAATACCCGGATCAATTAATATCCCTTTTGATTATCTTCCTGAAGGAGACTTAAAACCTTATTTTGATTCTCTGTTAGGAGGAATTCCATTAGATTACCCTCTGATTATTTATTGTTCCGGTGAGGAGTGTGATTTGTCTTTACATTTGGGGAGAAATTTTATGGATGTTGGTTATTCTAACATTATGATATTTTTTGGTGGGTCCAGAGAGTGGGAAAGTTATGGGCTTGAGGTGGAAAGGATATCAAATTGCGAAGAATAATTGATAATGACATCTTGACTTTACTAATTCGATTAATTGTTGGAATTATTTTTATATATGCTTCTTATTATAAAATTATCGACCCTCAAAGTTTTGCTAAATCTATTTGGTTTTATCATCTGGTTCCTGGGAAATTAATAAATATTATAGCAATCATATTGCCATGGATTGAATTGACAGCTGGAATAGGATTGATTTTGGGTGTTTATTATAAAGGTTCAGTAGCTTTGGTAAATATATTGACATTGTTTTTTATTATAGCTTTATCAATGGCTATAATTCGCGGAATTAGTATTGATTGCGGATGTTTTAAAGCAGCTGCGGCGACATCTGAATCTGCATGGGAAACTTTAAAGTTTGACTTCGGTTTGGTAATTTTAACAATATTCCTTGTTATTAGCCGCTCTAAAAGATGGATGTTAAGCCAGCCTTAATCATTGAATGATTGTTGGTGTAATCATTATAAGCAAATCGGTAGTTCTTTTTTCAGTAGAATGACTGGTGAACAGTAATTTTCCTATAATCGGAATCAAACTTAGCCCGGGCACTTTCTTTTCAACTTGAATGTCGTTCTCTTTTAATAATCCACCTAAAGTAGCGGTTTCACCATTTCCAACTGTTATTCTCGTTTTAATTGAACGTTCGGCTGTAATTGGTTTTTGGCTGTCGGATGATCCGGTATAACCTATTATATCTTCAACGACATTATTAACGTCCATAGTTATCTGACCGTTACTATTTATACGAGGGATAACATTTAGCCTTATGCCAACTTCTTCATCGTAGAAGGTAATAAAATCTGTTGTTGAGGCAGATTCTGTAAACCTATTAATAGTTGGTATTGGTATTACAGTTTGAATTTTAATCTCAGCCTCATGATTTTCAAGAGTGCTGACGCTTGGGTATGAAATCAGTTTGCTGTTATTTTTTTGTTTCAGGATGTCCAAAAAAGCACTCATTTGATTTATAGTCAATTTTCCCCAAGTCCATTGGCTTGCATCAATATCGTAAGTTCCCAGCCCGACATCATTTGTTTCTGTAGTTTCATCAGTCGAGGTGGTGCTACTTGTACCTATCTGAGTGTTTATTTGGGATGGCCAGTTTATACCTAATTTGTCCTGTGAATCTAATGTTGTTTCAACTATTTTTACTTTTATGGAAATTAGTTTTTCTTTGATATCCAAATCATCAATAACTTTAAGCATAGCATCGACATTCTTAGGATAATCGGTTATTAAAATTTTATTGGGATGATATACTTCATTTGTTTCGGTTCCTTCATTGATTTTATCTAAAATAATAACATCACCTTTTTGAGATTTTATTGACGATAATGCTTTTTGTGCTGTAATTGGATTTACATAATTTAATCTAATAACTTCTGTTCTGAATTCACCGGAAGTTTCTTTTTCTATAGATTTTATAACAATGATATTGTCATCAAAATAATAATTATATCCATTCGGATGAAGAATTGCATCAAGGGCGGTGTATATATCAACTTCATTAAGTTTAACTGAAATATCTCCCTGAACATCATTTGAGATAACCAGATTTAGATTATATTGTTCGGCAATTAAATTTAATACTGATACCAATGAAACCGATTCCATTTGAATTGATATTCTCTTTTGTTCAGCATTTGCCGAGAATACCAAAAACACTAGGGTGCAAGTAATTATTAGTAGTTTATATATTTGTTTTGCCATGATATTTATCCTTTATTAATAATAAGAGTAACATTTTTACCGTTCTCTTCAAGAATTACATCTTTTTTGTTTATCTGAATAATTTTCGCATTTTCAATTTTATCACCAACACGCAATGATTTCTTATTGATTATAGCAACAGGATTGTCATTGTTGTAAATAATTCCAGAAAGAACTAATTGAGCGTTATTTCTGAAATATGGTTTTTTGGAAATCTTTTTATTAAGAGCATGAAATGGATCTGCACCCCATTTTTTATTTTGAATAGATAAGGTATCTATTTTATTTTTAAGAGCATATTGAGTGATGATGTTTTTGGCGTTTTCAAGTTGTGCCACATTGTTCTGATTATGGTTTTGTTTTTTGTTATCTTTATTTGGATATAGATTAATCGTGCCATAGATGATAGCCAGAACGAAGATTATATATACAATTATTTTTCTATTTTTTTCAGTCATGATTTTATTTCCAAATTTCCTAATAATGCTTTAAATCCAAATAAAAATTTTAGTTCATTAATAGGTTTACTGTCACCCATTATTTGACAGATATTCGTACCTCTAAAAAATAATGATTTTTCAACTTTTTCAGTAAATTTCCCAAAATTCACGTAATCACCAGTTATGGATAAAGTAATATTCAAAAATAAAGGCATAGTTGAATCTGAAATATTTCTATTAAGCAATAATAATTCTTCAATTGGGGGAGTAATCTCCACGATATGCAATTGATTTTTAGAAGCAATTTCATAAAGTTTATCAAATAGTTTTAGCATGTCTCGTTTAGTATATAATTTTTCATCGAGAATTGATTTTATGTTTTCATACTGATTTCTTTCAGCAATTATTTTCGGTAATTGTTCGAGAGTGTTTTTGTAATCTTTAAGTTGTTGTTTAGCGTCGTTGATTTGAATTTTTAAAAGCGTGTGTTGTCGATGGGATGGGAGCCAGGCAAACAAAGTCCATACGGTAACCAAAACAACCGTTGCTAAAAAATATATAAACGGTTCTCTGTTCATGCTATTCCTTGCATATTAATTACAAATTCAATGAAAAATTTTTCTTCTTTATTTTTTTTCACATGTTTTATTATGTGGACATTGTCAAATAAGGGGGATGAAGCTAATGTTTCTGTGTATTCGGCGAGAATAATTTCAGGGGGAATCGTAAGCGATGTTACAACTCCCTGAATAAGAATGTTTTGGTTCGTTTCTGAGGGACTGAAATCAAAATGAATTAGCTTGATTTGGTTGGGAGTTAAATTTGAAAGCTCCTTAAGATTATAGCTCAAATAAGATGGCTCTTTTTCTGTTTTTTTTAAATAAGATTGACTGCTCAATATCTGTTTTTTTAAATTATTGTAGGTATGGTAAGCTTCAGAATTTTTAAATTTATTTATCGAGTAATTGATATCTTCCAGTTGATGTTTTGCGATATTAAGGGATCTACCTATGGTAAACCAGGCAACAGACAGAATGACAAGCATCGTTCCAAGAGCGAGTTTACTATAAACAGTTTGAGTAAATTCTTTTCTTTTTGCAATCAATTTTTCAGGCAACAAATTAATTGAATTTGTGTTACAGATAACCGAAGCCATAACTGATAAACTTGCACTCAGTGATTCATCAAATTCATTTTTTTTATTTGAGAGAAATTTTAATTCGGAAATTGGAAATTTTGTAAATTTGAAACTCGAATTTTTCCCAAGAATTTCCAATAAACTGTCACTGTAAGATAAATCTCCGTAAACCAAAATTTCTCTTGAAGGGTTTTCATTAGTTTGGCCATTGTAATAATCAAATGTTATTCTTAATTGATCTTCAATTATCTCTGAATAATAATTTAATTTGACGGTATCATACATCCCACCTTGAACCGCCGATGAGAGTTCGTTTATGTGATAAAATTGTAATTGAGAACCTTTATAGAAGGAAACTTCAGTATATCCTTTTGATTGATTCAGCAAAGTGTATTTTTTGTCAGGTTTAAATTCTTTGAGATGCCTCAACATTAAGCCAATGCTGTCTTGAGCGTGATAGATTTTCCATAAATTTATTTTTTTTATGCCAGATGAAAATCTCTTTATTTGGTTTGAAATATTGCTATAAGTTGTGGCAAATAATGAGATTTTGTATTTTGGTTTACCCCCAGAAATTATTTTACTGTTGATTTTATAATCATGGACACAGTTTTCATCGGGAAAAGGGGTTTGATTCTTTCGCTCATATTTAATAGCCGCACTTAACGCTTTTTTATTGAGTGCCGGCATTAAAAAAGTTCTTTGAGCTGTTGACTGTCCGGGAATAGTTATTGAAACCTTTGTGAATAAATGACTATGCTTCTCAACATAGTCATTTATGCTCGTATTTATAAATGAATTCTTTTTCTCTTCAGTATCCAGAGATTTTGACAAATAAATTTTTGTAACATCTTTTAATTTAATTATTGGACCAAAATGTTGTGATACTGCCATTTGAATTGAGAAATCATCAATACAAAAAGATATATATTCCCCGAATAGTAATTTTGTTTTAGGCTGAACAATAGATTCTACAATTTCAGATTTATTCTCTGTTTTTTTATTATCATTCTTACCGACCTTTTTAGGGTTGATTATTTCCATGAATCTATTCAGGTTAAACAAAACAACCTCACTCAGAAGTTAATTTTTAAAGTGTCAGTGCCATTAATAGCGGTGATAGCTCTGGATGATCTCTGATAAACATAATTATTTCCCCAAGCATCAATTAAATAGGAGTTATCTGTTGATTCTATATAGGGACCATTCCAGCCGATTCTTGTAAGTCTGTTGTAAGTTGGAATAGAGTCTGGTTTTGTCACTAAATCAACTAATTGCTGAGGTGAAAAGCCAACATCGCCTTCGAAACCACGGTCGATATATTGTCCGCCGGCAATAATGCTGGGATTACCAACTATAGCTCTTTGCAGGTTTTGCATCTCTTTTTTAGTTGCAGTAACTTTTGAGCTATCGGAAATATCAGAGAACTTTGGTATAGCAACAGCGGCTAATATTCCCAGAACTACTATTATAATAACAAGCTCGATCAAGGTGAAACCTACCTGATCGAGCCTGTTGAATTTATTTTTAATGATAAACAATTTATAATCCTTTACTGTTTACCAGCTGTTTTCTCCTACACTGTTTGTGTTTAACCATATAACGCCTGTTGCGGCTTGATAAGCCCAACCACCACGAGTGCCTACGATAACACCTTTTGTTACGCCTGTAACGACAGAGTCAGGAGCATTGGCAGTAGCCTGATATGGGTTTTTGGGAAGACTTTGTTCCATAACGGTTCCAGAAGTCTCAAGTTGATTTAAAGTAGGCCAGGTTGCAGTTCCGGTTTTTACGGCTTGGTTAGCGTAATAGATAGTGACGCCTGATCTAATCGCCCCTAAAGAGGAACGGGCAGCAGCTTCTTTTGCTTCGGTTGTAATATCTTGATATTTTGGAATAGCCACAGCGGCTAAGATACCAAGAATTACAATAATGATTACAAGTTCAATTAAGGTAAATCCTTTTTGGTTTAGTTTTGGAAAATGCATCATATTCTCTCCTTTTTTATAAAAATTTATTTATTTAATTAATCGGCTAAATTTCTGTCAACTTTATGTTTAGCCTTTAAAAATATGTATTAAATTCCACATTGGTAAAAATATTGCCAGAGCTAAAATTAAAACAAAACCACCTAAAACTAACGTTAGAATTGGTTCTAAAATTGAAGTTAGTTGTTTTGACTGATATTGAACTTCTTTTGAGTAATGTTCTCCGGTTTCTGTTAGTATTTTTTCTAATGAACCTGATTCAAGACCAATTGAAATCATTTGTAAAGCCATCTCAGGGAAAAATTCAAATTCGGAGGCAATTAGCTTGTTCTCTTGTCCTTCTGTAAATATCGTTTGTAACTTCTTAATTTCTTTACCAATCATACTGTTTTTCACAGAGTCCTGAAGCAGTTCTAGTGCTTTTACCAATGGAATACCTGCTTTAATGAGAATTGAAAAAAGCATTGCAAAACGAGCCACATTTCCTTTAATGATGATATTGCCAATTATTGGAATCTTTAAAAATATTCTATCAACAAGTAATCTACCTTTTTCTTTTTTGATAGTTTGCCTATATCCAAAAACTAAAATAAAAATAAATCCTAAAAGATAGGGCCAATAATTAAGCAGTAACTCACTTGTACCGGTAAGAATTCTTGTCGGTAAAGGGAGTTGGGCATTCAGCGAAGAGAAAAAAGCAATAAATTTGGGAACGACAAAGGTGAGCATAACTATAATTGCTCCAGTGATTGCTAATATTACCATTGCTGGATATCTAATGCCGGATTTAATTTGCCTTGTTAATTCCAGTTCTTTTTCCAAAATAGGGGATAGCTTATCAAGGATTTCATCAAGTTGCCCTGATTCTTCTCCTGCGGCAATACTTGAAATATAGACTTTTGAGAAAAAGGTTTCATGTTCAGACATTGCTTCGGAAAGTGATACACCGCCATATACCTGATTTCTAATTTGTTTGATAGCTTCGTTGAATGGATTATTTGGTTTACCAATTTTAATTAACGAAAGTGATTTTAGTAATGGAATACCAGCTTTGTGTAAAGTTGCCAAATTGTTTGTGAAAGTTATGAGATGTTCATAATGTTTACTTTTAAAGAATCCCCAAAGAGAACCAGCTATGCTGTTTTTTTCTTTAGCTATATTAATAGGAATTAATTTTTGTTCATGAAGATAGTTGATAGTTTGTTCAATTGTTTCAGCTGAGTAAATCCCATCGACAGAATTTCCTTCTTCATCAACAGCTGAATATTTAAACGACGTACGCATTTTCTACCGGAACTTTTTTGTTTTGGGGTTCCACATATTCTTCAATGTTTGAAGTTTCCTTGAGTAATTCTTCGAGCGAGATTTTACCCTCCTGAATCTTACCCAGCCCGATTTCAAAAAGAGTTAAAAAGCCGTTCTTACGGGCAGCCTCTTTAATTTTACTAACAGATGCATTATTTGTAATTAATTCTGATATTTCAGAGTTGATTTCCAGATATTCATAAATACCTGTCATACCTGCGAATCCGGTGTTTTTACATTTAGCACAACCTTGACCTTTTTTAAATGTAAATGCTTCAGACAAATCATATAATCCTGCTTTTGCCAAGACAGGTTCGGATGGGCGATATTCCTCAAGACAATCCGGACAATTTAATCTTATCAGTCGTTGGGCAAGAACGCCTTTGACTGTTGATGCTATCAGGTATGGTTCAATTCCCATATTCATTAATCTTGATAGTGTCGATGGGGCGTCATTAGTATGGATTGTTGAAAATACTAAGTGGCCAGTGAAAGAAGCACGGATAGCTAATTGGGCAGTTTCGGAATCTCTAATTTCTCCTATCATCATAATATCCGGATTCTGTCTCAACAAAGACCTGAGAATTTTGGGGAAAGTAAGACCAGCTTTCTCATTTATTTGCGTCTGGATAATAAGCGGCAGAGAATATTCAACGGGGTCCTCAATCGTAACTATATTTTTATCTATAGAATTTATATCCTGAAGGCTGGTATATAAGGTAGAGGTTTTACCACTTGAAGTAGGTCCGGAAATTAATATTAAACCTTCGGGTTTATTTATTATGTTTTTCCAGCGTTCAATTAATTTATTATCGAAGCCTAATTGTTTGAAATTTAGTTTTAAATTTCTTCGGTCAAGAATCCTAATAACAATTTTTTCTCCATGGATGGTCGGCAGGGTGGAAACGCGAAGGTCAACAGTTAATCCATCAAAGTTGTACATAAAACGTCCATCTTGTGGTAATCTCTTTTCTGACACGTCCAGATTTGATGCAACCTTAATTCGGGAAATTAACTCCGACTGCATAGATTTTGGCGGAGCTGCTTCTTCATGCATCACACCGCTAATACGATATCTAATTCTTATCTGGTTTTCTTCCGGTTCAATATGAATATCGGAAGCATGATCATTAACAGCTTTTGAGATTAAGACATTGACAAGTTTTATTATCGGACTATCGGAATTATCTTCAGCTTTCTTTTTCGATATTTCTTCGTAAGCACTATCTTTTTTCTTTGTGTCGATGTATTGATTAAGAGAATCAGCAACTGAATAATACTTGTCGATTGCCTGTTTAATCTCAGATGAAGGTGCAATCGATCTTTGAATATTTAATTTGGTGACATATTTTAATTCATCAATAGCAATAATATTTAATGGATCTGCCATTGCAATCGATAAAGTATTGCCAATTGCAAAAATTGGTATCAAATTATAGCGACGAGCAATATTGACAGGGACTTTTTGCACTACAATAGGATCAAGAACCATAGACCCTAATGATATTTTAGGAATTGAAAGACGTATTGAAATTGCCTCGATAAGGTGATCTTCGGATATTACACCTTTGTCGATTAATATTTCCCCAACTCGTTTACCCGATGTTTTTTGTTCTTCTAATGCCTCATCTAACTCATCTTGAGTTATGTATTCTTTTTCAAGAAGCAGGTCGCCAATTTTTTTTGTTTTCATATCTTTTTATTTGTACTTATTTAACGTAATCTTTTATCATATCGGTAAATTTAGCAAGAACTAAAGCTATGAGCTTGTGTTGCGAATGATTTTATAAGTTATTGTAGTATAAGTTAATAGCGTCTCTGAGGATTGACCGATGTTTGAGAGAAGAAGCAAAACAAAAATAGTCCTATTGTTGATTTGTTTAACTTCTATATATGTTCAAGCAGAGACTAATAACTATAAAAAATATGATGGTTTTGTAATTGATTCGGTTATAATTGAAAACAGAAATATTTATGATTTATCTGAAGATAAATTTGATAATTTTTTATTTAAAACTGCTAACAAATTACATCTGAAAACAAAAAAGAATATTATCAGACAAGAACTACTTTTATTTCCAGGCGATAATTTTGACAGTCGTTTAGCTTTGGAAACTGAAAGAAATTTAAGGCATAATCTAATTATCTATGATGCTTATTTATTGATTGAGAAAAATTCTAATAATAAATTGGTAATTAACGTTGTAACTGTTGATCAGTGGAGTTTTATCGGGAGTTTAAATTTTAAAAGAGAAGGAAATCTAAATAGCTTTAATGTTCTGGTTGAAGAGAGGAATTTTTTGGGATTAAATAAATTTTTATCTCTTAATTATTTTTCCGAACCAATAGAAAAGGATTATATCAATCTTACTTTTTTGGAAAAAAGGTTATTTTATCAGCCATTGAGATTTTTGTGGTTTTACAGTAACTCAAGAACAAATCAAACAAACCATATTGTTGTTAGTCATCCTTATTATAATCTATTGCAAAGCTATTCATATTCTTTTAATTTTGGTTTTTCAGAAACAATAACAAAACAATATTATGACAGCCTGGAAATAGCTGAGAAAAAAATAAATTCCGATTATTTTGGATTTGGTTTCAATTACAGGATTGGTTCTTATGATAAAAAAATGAAGATTTCAGGAGTTTATGATTATAGGAATAATAAAGTAATAGAACAGAATGTTATGCAGGGTTTTAATGATTCTATAGAGACATTTCAGGATTCATTGATTCATAGGTTGGGGTTTGGTGTTAGTTTTAATACATACAATTTCATAAAATTACAACAAGTTGATGGTTATGGTTATGTTGAAGATTTTAACATAGGATATCAAGCTTCTCTTTTCCTGTTTAGGAAATATGATAATGATTTTGAGCAAGTTGATGAAAATGAAATTTCTATGGTTGCCGGTTTTTCAGGGTTTAGGGAAAATAATTTGTATAGTTTAGTTTTGAATAATTCGATTTGGTTAAGAGATGGCAAAAAGATAAGAAATTATTCTAAAATTAGGTTATCGTGGTATAATCTAAATTTAGATTATGTCACATTTGTTTTCAGGGGGAAGTATGATTATAATTGGAGTATAAGTAATTCTAATAATTTAATTTTAAGCGGTATATCCGATTTAAGAGGATATCCGAAATATTATAAAACCGGAAATAAGAGAATCGTACTAAATCATGAAGCCAGATTTTTCACAGGTCTTGAAATATTATCGGTAAATTTAGGAGTTGCCTTATTTACCGATATAGGCAATGTCTGGAAATATGGAGAGAAAGTCTCTATGTCTGATTTCAAATCAAATATTGGTGTCGGCTTAAGGTTTTATCCTGAAAGGGTTTCTAATAATAGCGTGGTTAGAATGGATTTTAGTTATTCCAGAGAATTTGATTGGTCGGTATCAATAAATTCGAATCATTACTTTGATGCTTTATGATTTTGATTGACAAATTACTGAAATTCAATACATTATAAATGTAGATACTTGCCGACTGGTCAGATTGCTTTTTTTGATTAGGAAATGAAAATTAGCTTAAATTTTTTGTTCAAATGATTGTATAAGTTAAAATAAATTTAGGATTATTAATAATGTCCGACATTTGTTTTACAGGATTTATTATGAAATTGTATTGCAATAAAAAATATTATTTGAATGTTCTGATTTTGGTGTTGACCATACTCCTTTTTTCGAGTAGTTCTTATGCTTTGCAAAAGAGCAATACCTTGGATTTAATCAGAAAGGATTTGGATAACAAAAATATTAGTTTTGATGATTATGTATTATTGGTTATCAAGGCTATCAAAGAACCTTCCGTGCTCCCTTCAGAATATAAATCTACTTCTTTAGCCGCTTCCTATTTGCCTGAGCGATGTGCCACAACAGAGCTTATTTATATCAAAAATAATTGGGATTTACTATCGACATCTACTCAATCAACATTTTTAACTGCTTTGGCAAGG
>JAYEHE010000215.1:0-3098 GCA_034659415.1 Candidatus Zixiibacteriota bacterium
GTTTAGTGATACCACTCTTTGGGGTGCCTCATATATGCCTAATGTGGATATCTTTAAACTCCATTTTGAAAATGGAGGTTTTGAGCCTGTAATGGATTATCCTTTGGATTTTCCTCTATTAAGCACTCAGACAAAAAGAGATATCTTCGGGTGTTATTTTTCAGCAAAACCAGATAACTCAAAATTAGCTATTACTTACGCAAATCAAGCTGTGCTTAAAATTATCGATGTAAAAAGTAATAAGTCGGTACAAATTGAATATAAGGATTTTCCTGATTTGTCTAGTAACTTCAGGATTAATGAGATGTCTGATCAAATAGATAAAGAATCTTTAAGAATATTTTCATGGAGGGTCAGATCAACTAATCAGTTTATTTACATCAAGGTTTATGATGTCCTATATAAAGATCTTATTGTCGATGGTAGAATCGACGAAGATTTTATTCCCGCCATTCATATTTTTGATTGGTCTGGGAAACCAATAAGAGCAATTCAACCAGACCAGTATTATAAAAACTTTGATGTTAGTTCAGATGATAAATATATTATTACAATTAGCGAATATGTAGATAATTACTACGTTAAATATGATTTGTAATTATGGGAAATAAGAAATTTGTTATCACATTGATTATTAGTGTTTTGGTTCTTCTAAATGGATTCTGGGTTTTTACTTATTTTGGTCATGCCCACAAAACAGAGGCTATCCAATTAATGCAAGAAAGAATGCTGATAAACCTTAACGCTCAACTAGAAGGGTTAAGCGATCATTTCATGGCTGTTAAGTTAATCAGCGGCAAAAAACTTCATGATTGTAAGGACGACAGTGATATACACAATCGTCTAATTCTTTATGTATCAGAGGGCGATTGTTATAGTTGTATTTTAGAGTTGTTGGCCTATTTTGACAGTTTGGAAAACGTCAGTAAAGATGAGGTTTTAGTTATTTGTAATTATAAGAATGATGAATCCTACAATGATTTCAGAAAGCAAATTAGTAATTGGCCTTTTACAATTGTGAGGGATCAAGAGACCATTATACCCACTACAACTTTAATGTCACCAATCGTATTTACGGTTAATAATGAATCAGTTATTGGAAATGTTTTTATCCCAGAATTATCTCCTCAACTTAAGGAAAGGTATTTTGAAAATATTAAGACTAATTGGTGATTGTAGTGTTCTCACATCTCATAGTATTCTACCAATTTATAGATAAGATACTCTCATTTTGAAACTGGATTGTATTGAATGATACGGAATAGGAGATTATTCATAGTCAGCTTAGGTTTGTTATTGCTGCTGCTGCTGATTGTGTTAATATCAAAAATCAAAATTTACACCGTACAGGGATGTTCTATGGAACCTTGTTTGTCTTCAGGTGATAGGTTGATTGTATACTCCATTAGCCCTTATGCTAATCAATCTCCAAGAAGCAGATTTACTGATGATTGCATTTGCAAAGAGCAAAAACTAGCTTTTCAAAGGAATAATAGAAAAGGATTAAAACAAGGTGATATAGTAGTGTTTGAAACACCGAACGACCAGAAAATAGTAGTTAAAAGAATTTTAGGAATCCCTGGAGATACTATTAATCAAATCGACAGAATGCCAATTTCAGAACCAACTCATTCAGATTCTGATACCAAGCATTATGGAACATATGGAAATGATTTGACCTTGGGGGCATTTGAGAATGCAATTATCTTACCTACAAGAGACAGTAAAGTGCACATCGATCAGAACAATCTAAAGGAATATCAAAGTATTATTGATGGGCATAACTCTTTGTCGGTCGGATGGGATCTTGGAGAGCTTGCAATACGTGGTTCAGATAATAATTATGTCACTTTTGAACAGGGCTACTATTACCTTATTGGGGATAATCTGGATCATTCGAAAGATAGTAGGCACTATGGTTGTATTCCGGGAAAAAGTATATCAGGTAAAGTAATTTGCAAATTCTAATTGATAAAAGAATTCACTAAACTATATTACATATGAACTATTTTGTTATTTCTTATGACCTTCAACAACCAGGTCAAGATTATCCTCGCCTTAGAAATCAATTATATGATTGTCCGCATTCATTTACCTAAATAAACCAACTAAAAGCAACACAGGCTGTTAGTAGATTATTAAACATTTTGGTTCCTAAAGACCTCCGGTTCAGCTTATATGTAAACTCATCAAGATAGCGCTGCAAATATTTGTCATCTGGTCTAGCCCCCTATTAATCGGACAATTTATTTCTTGGTTTGAAAGTAGTCATCTTTTTTCATCCGTTTATATTTTTGTTATTTATTCATTTTCAATTACTTGCAAATTACTGCGTGAACGCTAAGAGAGTCAAAATTTCATCCTCATGCTCTATGGCAATAGTCGTGTGTGCTTAGCGTTGAAATCAGTTTCATAATCGGGGTTTCTAATAATCTAAGATTAATAGATATTTCAACCTCCAGAAAAAATCGATCTTTATGCAGCACCCGAGACATCTACTCCTAACTCTCTTAGCCGTTGCAAATGCCTCTTAATTTGTTTCTCATTCGTTATCTTATCCAAATAGTCTCCGCCCAATTCCTTGTAGCACTCCTTGTACTTCAGGATGAAGTAGGCGGCTATCAGGATCTTGTGTCCCACTGCTATTAATGCCTTTTTCTTACCTCTTCGCCCTACTAAACTATCATACTTACTTCGCAAATAAGTGCCTTTTGTTCGGGTTGCAGCCCAGGCACACTGAACAATCATTGCTTTAAGCCATTTATCTCCATGGGTGATTCGTGAGCTTTTTTTTTTACCGGCACTTTCATTGTTACCCGGACTCAATCCTGCCCATGATGCTAAATGCTTTTCATCGGGAAAACGATCCATATTATTCCCTATTTCTGCTAATATATAACTTGCAGACTCCTTGTCAACACCTGGAATAGTAGACAATAGTTCGGTATCTAGTACCATCTCATTTGCTTTTAAATGTCTATCAATCTCTTCGTCCAGTTCTTTAACAAGTAATGTCTTTTCTGCTATAGATTTCTTCACCATAGTGAGCATAAATTTATGATGCTCTGAGAGCTTGCCCGTAAGTGCTAACGCTAGTT
>JAYEHE010000216.1:0-3094 GCA_034659415.1 Candidatus Zixiibacteriota bacterium
TGTTAATTCTGTAAATTCTGTCTAAAATAATAGTTTTTCTTTCATGTTAATTCTGTAAATTCTGTCTAAAATATTACTTTTTCTTTCATGTTAATTCTGTAAATTCTGTCTAAAATAATAGTTTTTCTTTCATGTTAATTCTGTAAATCCTGTCTAAAATAATAGTTTTTCTTTCATGTTAATTCTGTAAATTCTGTCTAAAATATTACTTTTTTTTAATCATGTTAATCTTGTCTAATCTTCATTTGCAAAACAAAAATCATAATACGAACAGCTTTTACATCTTGTCATCTTTTTAATTTTTGGTGCTTGTTCTGATGAAGTTATTTTTTTGATTTTAATTTCGATTTCCTTAATTTCTTCTATGTCTATAGTACTTAAATATATTTCTTCTGTTTTTCTTTCTTTTGGATATTCCAATATTCCACTCACACCTTTTATTCCGGTTTTTTCAAGAGTGTAAATATAATATTTTAATTGCCAGACATGTGCCTCTCTTAATTTTTGGGATTTTTTGATTTCATGTATCACTTTGTTTTTAGGATCGTAGAAATCAATTTTTATTCCTCCCAGTTCAATTTCCTCGTATTTGGCTGACCGCTGGGGGTAGCTACTTTCGTGTATCAACTTGCCTTCGAAAACAGCATCACTTGTGTGTTCCATTTGGATACCGTTTGCGAAAAGCCAGAGCTGTCTTTTACACGAAAAATAATAATTTATATGTGTTCCTGTTATATGCATTATAAAAAGTTTATATCTTCAAATTGCATTGTTTTAATTCCTGTTTCATAATCATAAACTTTACTTATTTCATTTATTTTATAAAACCCATACTTTTCATCTCCATATCCTGAGCTTATTATTTGTTTCATATTTTCAGAATAAGTCCCAATTGATATCGCGAACTTTGAAATTAATCCCTGCATAATTATTTTATGTTTTTTTTGTTTTGTGAAATCAGCATCTTTATTTTCAATTATATCACAAAATAATTCCCAAACCTTTTCGCCACAAACAAACTTTTCATCATAGTATTTACCTTTTTCTTTTAAAAATTCAAGTTCTTTGGGCGTGAAATTTAGCTCATCATTGATTGGAATATTGATAGGCACTTCAATCGGCACATAAATGGAGGTTGTTTGAATGTCATTGTTAATTAATTGAAACTCTTTGTTTACCGAATCGAAATTCAAGTTCTTAATTGATTGTAAATAGGCAGGCAATGTATCCGTGTATCCTCCTTGCCGGTTAAAATCCTTAATGTGTTCCATTACAAGATTATATAGCCTGTCAAAATCTTTTGTTTGCAAAATATCATGGTAATCATCACTATTTAATTTCTTTTTTACTTCTTTGTATCGATAGTCTTTTCCGTAAATTACTTTGGCATCATCATAATCAAAAAGAAAAAGTTTGCATTGTGGTTTGTTTATATTACGGTTTATCCTACCTGCCAACTGCTCATCTGAATCAATAAGCGATGTATCTTTAAATCCCAGATCCATGTCAATATCAACCCCTGCTTCAACTACCTGAGTGGTAATTAATAAAACGTCTTTGTTCTCATATTCTTCGCTTTTAAGTTTGGCAATTATTTCTTTTCTGCGTGGTTCAAGTGTTGTGCCTGAAAGGATGAATATCTCATCAAATAGATTATTCTCCTTATCGGCAATTTCCATAAACTCGCTTGCCGACTTCTTGAAAATGAACTCAATAATAGTATGAACTCTATTGTGTTCGCTTTGGCTTTTGTAATCTTCTGATTCTTGAATTAATTTCAGCCAAATGTTTTGTAAAAACTCTTCTTTATTATCTTTATTGAATTCAGGATTATTCAGCATTGAAAAATCGAATTCTATTCGTTCTGCAAAATTAGGGTTTTGAAAATATTTATCTTTATTCTGATTTAAATACACAAAATCTTCTTTCTCAAAACCAACTTCTCGACCTTCTTCCGAAAGTAATTCATTAATTTTTGGCAATGTTGCCGACATTAGTATAAACTTGATATTAAAATATTTAGCGTATTTGTTAATAAAATAGATTACTTTATCCCATTCGCTTGGAGAGTATGTTTGTAACTCATCAATAATAACTATTGAATTTGCTAAACGGTGCATCAGATAGTTTGCAGACTTGCGATTAGATTTCAGTATATCGAAAAATTTAATATGCGAAAGCAATGCAATTGGATAGTTTACAAACTGATAATCAATAATATTAATTTTATCTTCTCCATATTTATCATCATTTCCTTTTTGCGAAAACCCTGCTTTTGAATGTATTTGCACAATTTCATCATTATTTAAACCAAGTGTTTCTTTTAAGGATTTAAAAGTTTGGGTAATAAGCGTTGTAAAAGGGAAAACATAAAATACTTTTGTGATATTGTTATTGCTGGTTTCAATATCGTTTCTTAAAAATTCAGCAATCGCCAACATCGAAAGGTTGGTTTTACCTCCGCCTGTTGGTGCTTCTATGTAAAACAGGTTTCTGTCAAGTTTATTTCTGATGCCGTTTATTGTTTCTACTGACAAGTTTTGACGCAGTTTATTTAGGTTCTCACCGTTTGGTTCTTTTGGAAATTCAAGTTTGTAATTCTTTAATTCTGCATAAGTTTTTCTGTTATATTCGTATTTATCTGAACTTGGACTTTCAATATTACTTATAATTTTCTTTTTCAATTCATTATCAAATACCCCAAAATCAGTCTGTAATTCTTTGCCCCAATTATTCATAAAATGTGATGTGGCAAGATAATCGGATGCAGTTAGTAAGGAATAGTTTAGTTTTAATAGGGCGAAAAGAGCAAAGGAATCTTTTGACAACTTATCTTTTACTTCTGGAAGAATGTCTTGATTAAATTTCCTGCCAATTTGCAAAACTATATTCTCTTGAAAATCAAAAATATTTTTCGTATCAATTACATCAAACACATCCTTTATAAATTCATCATCAAAATAATAATTATTTTCATAGTCTATACGAGGCGAATGATGCTGCTTAATTGAATAATGAAAGGCAAAGAGTATATAATTGTTTAATAATCTCTCAGATGAATTTAACTTAGGATTATTTGCCTCTTTCAGAAAAC
>JAYEHE010000217.1:0-12847 GCA_034659415.1 Candidatus Zixiibacteriota bacterium
CCTCTCCATTGACAGGTGTCGGTATAGCTTGAAAATCATCGGCAGAATTCGCAACCAACGTATCTCCATCGGGAGTTACTGCACCCATCCAGAATTTTAATTCACCAATATAGTTATGGTCTGAATTTCGCGGCCATTCACCGGAAGGAAGATTATAATAATAATACCCTCCAATAAACCCATTATTATCAACTGTTGTTACAATATTACCCTTATTGTGAGTAATCTGGTCAATTGTAATCGGTTGAGCTGATAATGAAAGACCACTATCATTTATAACCGGTGTTACAGGTGTTTGTGTATCTTTCGGTGGAGCAACTGCTACCGCTGAGGACACAAAGAATAACAACAGGATAAATCCTGATACATATTTTTTATATGTTATTTTCAATCTATACATTAAACCACTCTATCTTAAAAGTTAAATTCTAATCCAGTTCTTATAGTTCGAGGTGCTGAAAAATTTTGCGGATCATTATCGAACAATTCATCATAAAAATTAACATCATTCTCATCCAAAGATAAACCAGCACCAATAACATTACCATCATCATCCGGTTGACCGGTTCGAGAATAAACACTCAGCACATTTCTTTTATCAAAAAGATTGTCAACCTCAACAAAGAAGCTGAAATATTTTGAATTATTATGCATAAAGAAATCTTTGTGGAATTTCATATCAACAGTATAATATGAAGGGAGCCTACTCTCGTTCCTATCGCCAAGCCTGTTTCCGCTGATATCAGTTTTTGTATATGGCAAACCTGACCCATAATTACCCACTAACGACAATCCCCAAGCGGAAGGAACATTTATACCATATAAATTAGCTGACCAATCTTGAGGTATCTCTAATGCCATAGTCGCCGTAAGAGTATGTCTTTGGTCAAAATCTAATGGATATTTACTTAGTGGAGCCAAAGTATCTTCGGAAGAAGTCAAATAAGTATAATAAGGTTCTAATGAATAAGAACCGTTACCTTCGGCAATCATATAACTATAAGAGATAGAACCACCCAAAAAACTATTATCTGCCAATTTATGCAAAGCAACATCAAACCCTTTGACATTTCCATAATCATCATTTGTAAAAAACGTTACCGAATTACCGGCAACTTGCATCAATGAACGTGTTGTCACTAAGTCTTTAATATCTTTATAATAAGCTGTAACATCCAACTTTACACTTTCACCAATAAGATGATCCAAACCTATTTCATAAGCAGATGTTTGTTCCGGATTCAAATCAGGATTACCAAGAAGTGGCAGTCCGCTTGAAATATCGCCTTCAAGATTAGTATATAAGAATGTATAACTTGGCTCTTGATAATAGACACCATAGTTAAAATGCATCATTGTTTTTTCGCTAATTGGGAATGAAATACCTAATCGAGGAGAAATTTCAGATTTAGAGCTGGATCTCTGGTAAGTTTTAACGGTATCACCCGGAGAAGTATTATACGCTATATCTGCATCCCGATAATCAAAACGCAACCCAATATTAACTACAAAATAGTCAAATTCCATTTTGTCCTGAATAAATGCCGACCCAAGAACCGGACTGGTATGGTATTTTTCGCCATAAGGATTAGCATTGTAAAATTGTTTCTGATTCCAATCTATATCATATTGACGATATTCAACGCCAGTTTTAAACTGGTGGAACTTATTGATCTGGTTTACTAAACTACTTTTTATAGATGTATATCTTGTTTTGCGATATCTGAAGGTCGGGTCAAAATCATCACCGGTTGTAAATCCTGCAACCTCCATAGGATCAGTAAAATCTCTATCATTTCCATAATTATCTTCATGAATAGTACCATTATAAATACCATCGTCATCTTCGGAATAACCAGCCCATTGGCTCCAATCAACATCTATATACTGAGGGGGGGCAGATTTTGTTTGAGTATAAAAAGTATTTCCGACAAGCGAAAATATCATGCTCTCATTAAAATTATAGTTTCCGGTAAAACCTACCAGATACGCTTCTCGCTCAAAAGCTGGCAAACCATCAAGATTAAAATCATAGGAACGGCCGTTAACATCACGATGTTCATAGATTCTTCCATTAGAAGTGTTATAAGTTACATTAGTACTGAATTTCATATTTGAAATAGGCTGCATATTAATCTTAGCTGTACCAACATACGAAATCCCCCAGTTGTTCGGAAGATAAGTTGGGTCCCTTAAATATTCACCGGCTGTGAAAAAGCTGTTTTTCTTAGGATCTGCACCTGGCAAAGGACCAGATAAAAAGAATGAACCGGACCGATTACTATAATAGTCCAAATCTTTCCAATCACCCTGATTTATATCATATTTATGCGTAAAACCTTGATAAGCTTTAACACCACCATGATATTCAGATCCTCCAATTCTGGAAATAGCATTTACTATACCGGACATAGCTTCACCATACTCAGCAGTAAAACCACCGGAAGTCAAAGATAATTCTTCTAAAGTAGATGGAATAATCCTAATACCGGAATTAGAAACAAAAGGATCCTGAACCGAATAGCCATCATATTGATATACGACCTGTCCTGAACGTCCACCACGAACATGCAGATTACGATCCGCATCTAAAACAACACCCGGATATTTGGTAAGCACTGATTGAATTGTAATTATATTAGGCAATGATTTCAGATCATCAGAAGTGAAAGTGATTTTTGAGGAAGTTAAATCTTTTTGAATAATCGGATTGACAGCATTAACAACAATTTCATTTTCCAAAACAATTGTCGTTCTATTCACATCAAAATCAACCGGGGTAGTAAGATCAACTAATACTCTGACATCTTGCTTGATAACAGACTCATACCCAACATAGCTAATTGCAACATTATATTTGCCACTTGGTAAATTAATAATAAAATATTCACCATCAATATCAGTTAGCGTACTTAGAACAGTACCTTGAACTTTTATGGTTGCACCTTCAATAGGTTCACCTGTTTCAAAATCTGATACTACACCTGATATTTTACCGCTCACCCCAGCAAAAGCATTAGTTGAAATTATAAGTAAGAATAGCAAGAGTAATACGGGAGGTATTACCAACCGTTTTTTATATGTAAGGTGCAAGGTATTTCCTCCTAAAATTATTTTATGTTTACAAAACTTATTGTATGTTAGTTTTATCTTTTATTATTCAAAAGACAATACTTGTCAAATGTATCGGAAGGAAAGGTTTTAGCTTTACCATAATTTTAAAAAATTACTCTATTTTTATTCCCTGTTTGTCAAGTTCAGACATATCTAACCGATAATTATGTATTGTAAGTAAAAACTGATAAAAAAATTATATTCTAACATTATGGTATATTTTATTGTACTGTATTAGAAGGATAATGAATTGCACCAACTTCGGCATACTATCTTTTTCTTGGTTCTGTTTGTATTTTTGTTTACTAATACAAGCTTCGGGGACAATAATGTCCACGTAGCTGTTTTAAAAAGTGATAATTTAGTCTCTACTAAAAGAGCTATCTCCGGTGCCAAAAGCATCGTTCAAAGAAAATATGAAAATACCACCCTTCATGAGTTTTTAATTAATCAATCACCCAACAGCGATAAAGAAATCATTGATACAATCAATAGTCATAATCCAACATTAATTTTGACAATTGGGACTAAAGCTACCTCTTTCGCTAAGGAACATTTTAAAAAGATTCCGATTGTATTTTCTTCGGTCAGATATCCTGTTCTAAGTGGTATCGTCAAATCCATGGACAAACCCGGCGGAAATATTACTGGGGCTTCATTAAATATTCCCAATGATGTGCAGTTTAGAACTTTCGTTGATATTGCCCCTAACATTCAAAATATAGGTGTTTTATATAGTGATTACACCAAAGACCTAATTACATCAGCGGCTAAAACTGCTAAAAAAATGGGGTTAAACCTAATAGCTATCCCTGTCAACCGACCTAAAGATCTTCCTGCGGCAGTTGATTCATTAACTAACAGTTGCCAAGGTATTTGGTCTGTTGCCGATCCAAAATTGTTTAATTCTCAATCTACAAGATATATTTTATTGAATTCCATTAGAAAAGGAATTCCTTTTATGGGCTTTTCCAGACATGTTGTTGAGTCTGGTGCCTTATTTGCTTTGGATTTAGATCATAAAGGAGTCGGAAGACAAGCAGGGGAAATTATTGTTCAAGTTATAAGTGGGAAAAAACCGAGTAATATTCCAGTATCGATGGTAGATTTAATCTGGTTCCATTATAATGAAAAAACCGCAAGTCATATAGATATTCTTATTCCTGACAAATATTCAGCCGTTGCCAAGGAGGTGTACCGATGAACCTCCTTCGTAAAAGCATCAATAAGATGAGTATCAAAAATAAATTCATTATTCCTACTTCATTACTCATATTGGTCAGTATTTTTGCAATCAGTTGGTATTTGATTAGTTCTCAGGAAGAAAGCTACCGCAGAGAACTTGAAACCAGCGGTAATACTATGATAACAATTTTAGCCAATAATGCCGAGAGTGGTGTGATTTTTGAATCTAAATTTGAATTGGATGAAATTCTAAATCAATTGACCAAGTTTGAAGCTGTCAAATATGCGTATATTCAAAACAAAGACGGGGAAATTCTTTCTGATATTGGCACAGAAATAAATGATTACAAAATTCTCTATGGTATTGGACATAAACATGATAATGGTGAAAGGCATAATAAAGATAAAGTACATGATTCATTGGATAACCACTACATTAAAGATACTAATGGAAATCAATATATCTGTTTGCGTAAGAAGATATTGACATTAAAACAAGAACTTGGGATAGAAAATCTGGGGATTACTGATGACACGGATAAAGATTTAAACAGCAATGCCAAGACTGAACAGATTGGTACTATTACATTAATACTTACAATAGAGCAAGTAAATAAAGCAATTGAAAAAGCACGCATAGCCGCAATTTTAGTTGCGGTGGTTGTATTAATATTGGCAATCCTCATGCTTACCTTCTTTATCAAAATTATTACAACCCCCCTAAAACAATTAGTTGATATTACTGACCAAGTTAGCCGTGGAGATTTAAGCAAAAAAGTAACTCTGAACCAAAGAGATGAAATTGGACATCTGGCTATAATTTTTAATAAGATGATTGATTCTCTAAAACAATCCAGGGATGAAATCGAAGAATATAACCGCAATCTTGAACAAAAAATAGTCGAACGTACTTTAGAACTTGAGGAAATCCAAAAACATCTGGTTCAATCTGAAAAACTTAGTGCAATCGGACAATTAGCCGCCGGAGTAGCTCATGAGTTAAATAATCCACTTGGAGGTATTTTGGGATATGCTCAATTTACCCTTGAAAAATTGCAGAAAAATATTAAAGAAAACGATGCTCCCAAAAATGCAACAAAATATGTTAAATATATGCAAGACATAGAAACTCAAGCCCGTCGGTGTAAAACAATTGTACAAAATCTACTCCGCTTCTCCAGAACATCAAGAACTACTGACTTTACTGATATTAATGCCAATCAGGTAATCGAAGATACTCTGACATTTATGGAACATCAGCTACATATGAACCAAATTGATTTGAAGGTAAAACTTGATGAAAATATTCCGCTTATTCAGGGAGATTCCAGCCAACTTCAACAAGTTCTAACTAATCTGGTAATAAATGCTATGCATGCTTCTCCTGAAGATTCAAAAATAGAAGTACTATCCAGGTTTAGCCCGCCCTTAGGAGAATTTTCCGGAGCTGTTGAAATTATTATTACTGATGAAGGCTGTGGGATTTCTCAGGAAAATATAAAAAAGATATTTGAACCCTTCTATACTACTAAACAAGTTGGGAAAGGCACAGGATTAGGACTTTCTGTCAGTTATGGCATTATTAAAGATCATGGTGGGGAAATAAAGGTTGAGTCCACTCTCGGAGAAGGTTCTATATTTATAGTTGTATTGCCTATTCAGGAATCCAGAATTGGCACCGATAAAATAACTAATGATAAGATAGTAAATTAATAACTCTACAACTTTGAAAAATGTCTATGGAAAAAAAGAATATACTAATAGTTGATGATGAAGAAGTAATCAGAGATTTTCTTTATGAAGTTCTCTGCGATGATTATAACGTCTCTACAGCTTCAGATGGAGACGAAGCAATTGATAAAATTAAAAATGAGAATTTCAATCTTATCATAACAGACATGAAAATGCCTAAAGTGTCTGGCGAAGAAGTAGTTAAGTTTACACAGGAAAATTCTCCGGATACTAAAGTGGTAATAATTTCAGGATATGCCTCTCTTTATTCTGTCAGCCAATCAGTCAGCAGTGGTGCTAATGCGTTTTTATCAAAACCATTTAGTATCAAAGAACTAATGCAAGTAATTGAAACAGCAGGATTGTAGGGGAAATCATGAAAAAGATACTTGTAATAGATAACTCAAAGATTATAAGAAATTTATTATATGATTATTTTACTGATATTGGTTATTCGGTTGAACTGGCTAATAACGGTTTAGAAGGTATCGAAAAAGCATTATCCCATAATTATGACATAGTTTTTTGTGACATTCATATGCCAAAGAGAAATGGATTTCAGGTGTATAGCGAAGTTGTCAAAGAAAAACCGGAATTGCCATTTATTATGACAGACTCGCTACCTGATAATTTAGCGGAAAAGGCTGTAGAGTTAGGTGCATATACGTGCCTTACCAAACCATTTAATCTCGATCAGTTAAAACAAACAGTTGAAAAATTATTAGTAAAATTAAATGTAAAATGAGTCCCAACAATCAAAATATAAATATTCTCGTAGTTGACGATGAAAAAATCGTTGTCTCTTTAGTATCAGATGCTTTAGAGGACGAAGGTTTCAATCTTAAATCAGCCAGCAACGGCGAAGAAGCTTTGAAAATTTTAGAAAATTACCCTCTTGATTTGCTGATTACTGATATTCGTATGTCTCCAATTAACGGTATTGAATTAGCTCAAAAAGCACGTGAGAAATACTCTGAGGCAAAAGTAATATTTATTACCGGTTATGCTAATTTGAATTCTGCTAAAGATGCTATCAAATATGGTGCTGTTGACTATATAATGAAACCGTTTGAACTAACTGAAATCAGACAATCAGTTTCAAAAGCAGTAAGAATTATTAATGAAAATATTGAAAAAAAAGCATCAGCACACCAATTAGATAGTCTCTCCGACTTAAACCAATTGCTATATACTGTTGGCGACAAAAAATCTTTAATTAACATTTCTTTGAGATTTTCTATAATGCAATTAAAAGGAAAATATGGCTCAATAATTCGTTGGGACAAAGAGCAAGAAAGTTTTCATGTCCATAAAATAATAGAAAACAAAATCAATGAATCCCGTATCACCGATGAATTAGTTATTGATAAATTAAAAAATTGCAATCTTAATATACTTAAATCAGCCTCAATAATTGACAGAAATAAAAACCATCCATTACAATTATTTTATGACGACTCCGGTGTGTGTTCAGCTTGTTCCCCTGCAGACTACGTTTCAGATGAGCTACAATTAGTGGCAATACCTGTTAAAAGAATAGATGATATTTATGGACTTATTCTTGTTACTATTGAGGGCGAAAATACTTCAGCTTTTGATTCGGACTTAAAACTATTATCAATTACTGCCAGCCAACTGGCAATATCTCTTGAAAATCTAAATTTGCTCGAAGAAACCCAAAAAGCATACTCACGATTACAGGAATTGCAAACCGAAACAATTGAATTGGAAAAAATGGCTGCCAAAGGTGAAATCTCAGCAGAAATCGGACATGAGCTTAACAATTTCCTTGGAGTTTTTGCAGGTAATTTATCTTTGCTTGATATACATATTCAAAAACAAAATTATGGAAAAGTTGATAAATATCTGACCTCAATGAAAGACAACATTGAAAATATCAAAAAATTTACAAGCAACTTAATGGATCTCAGAACAATTTCTTCAGATAAAGAAATTATCATGTTTGATAAATTACTTGAAGAAGTTATTGAATATTTAAAACCTCAAAAAAGATTTGATAAAATCAAAATTGATTTTCAACCATGTGGACAAGAAATTCCATTCAATGCTGATAGCACACACATACAACAGTTGCTTTATAATCTTTTTAACAATGCCGCAGATGCCATGATAGAAAAAGATATAAAAGAAATATCTGTTGCAACAAATATTATTGAAGGTGAAAACAGTTTCAAGATAACAATTAAAGACACAGGTGTTGGCTTTGATCCTGAAAATCTAAAAAAAGCATTCCAATCCAAATTTACAACAAAACCAACAGGTCATGGGTTCGGGCTATTAGTTTGCAATAGAATCATTGAAAGCCATGACGGACATCTGCATATTGATTCTATCCCAGGTGAAGGAACTACTATGTCAATTGACTTTCCTACTGCTTCCCAAAAAGTTTCTGAACCGTCTTTAGCCTAATATCAAAATTTTCGACTTCCTCTTTGTGTCAACTCCATCCCATCTTTACATAGCGGACATTCATTTTGTTCCCAATTATTGGCACTTACCGTTGTAAGAGCTTTATATGGATAATCAAATTTGACTTTACCATTTGATCTGTCAAGCATCAGTGCAATCCCCATTATTTCCGCTTCATATTTATTCACTAAATCAATTACTTCAAATATCGAACGACCTGTTGTAAGAACATCATCGACAATAATTATTTTCTGCCCTTTCTCCAAAAAGAAACCCCGCTTGAAAGTTCTTCCGCCATTTTCATCCGGTTCGGCATAAATAGCTTCAATCCCCATATAACGGGCAACATCGTAGGCAATAATAATTCCTCCGGTAGTCGGTCCCACAACAGTAACCGCACCCGAGTCTTTGAAATCATTTGCCATCTGTTCACATATTTTTGTACAAATTTCTGGTTGCTTTAAGAGTGTGAATTTTTCGTAGTAAACATCACTATGTTTCCCCGATGTTAATTTGAAATGTCCTTTAAGTAAAGCTCCTGATTCTTTGAACAATTTTAGAATTTCATCTTGGTTCATTTTTCCTCCGTAAAAACGGCAACTGCCGCGGCATATTTTTTTTCATGAGTTATTGAAATCAAGCAAATTGCCTGACCTATTTTTTTTGTTATCTCTTTAGAAATATGTAATTTAGGCTGACCGGTATTATCATTTAATATTTGAATTTCATTAAATGGCGGTTTGTCTTTTAAATATTGCCCTAATGCTTTTATAACAGCTTCTTTTGCGGCAAAACGTCCAGAAATAAACTGTCCTTTGTCATGCCTTTTTTCATATAATGATAATTCATCGGAACCCAAAATACGTTCCACAAATCGATTACCATACTTTTTGATATCTTTAGTTATTCTTTCAATTTCAACAATATCAATTCCGATAGATTTAACCATAAAATAATCCTTAACTAATTTGTTAATAATATGAAATAATTATCGTATAGGCAACAATTTGTAATTTTAGTTGCGTATTTTATTTTATAACCGATATTATAATTAAATTAAATAATAACGGAGAGAGGATGGCATTTGTAAAATTCTAACACCTCACTAATGAAGGTTGTTTCTATGTTGTTGCGTTAACGCCGTGATCCGCATAGCGGTAGCGAGACAAAACACAACGAGTAGCTGTAAAAACCCTTTAACGTATTTATTGAGGAGTTTATCAAATACATTATTCTCTCTCCAAAATATAAAAAAACCCGCTACTGGCGGGTTTTCCTATAATACAATATATTTTCACCTATTTATCAAAAACTAAGTTCTCCGGGGTTAATCAAAGCTTGTTTAAAAGTTGTGTTGGGTCCTGTCTGCCAATGTGTTTCCATTGGCAGATGTGACCCGACACTCTTATCGCCAGTTATTAAAAACAATATTACTTTCCACCTTATCACATAGATAATCTTTTGCACTAGACCATTTCCAATCTTCAAGCTTTTTTACTAATCCCGCTTTTACCGGATTTCTATGAATATAATCAAGTTTTTGTAGTAATATATTATCCGAATAAATTACAACTCTATCAAAACCATCCATCCAAACCTTATTATTATTTATTCCAATATCTTTAAAAGCTTTCTGGGATATATATTTTTTTAAATCCCTCATGAAACCTGACAATCTATTACCATCAATCCATAGTAATAAATGTATATGTGAAGGCATAAAAACATAACCCAATAATTTTGAATCATATTTCTCCAAATAAAGTTTTATTGAATCGTAAAGTTTTTCATAAACACCATCCGTATATCCGTAATTTTCCCAATTATTAAATGTGGTAGTAATAAAAAAACAATTACCAAAAATTTGTTCTTTAAAGCGTAATCCCATAGAGAGAATTAACTGTCGGGTCACAATTTTTGCAAGCAAAAATCAGGACCCAACAGAACATGAAAACATAATAAAAAAAACCCGCTACTGGCGGGTTTTCTTTTTGTGTTAAATTTATTTATCCTAATTTAATTAAAACTAAGTTCTCCGGGGTTAATCAAAGCTTGTTTAATTGCTTTTTCATAGATAGTGGTTCCGTCTGTTCTGCGAATCGAGATAAAAAAACATTCGTCCCCATTTGAAACAAAATAAAGTGTGTCATTCATTAGTTCATAGACACCTTTTTCCCGATGCTCTGAACCAGGCATAAGCATAAAAACGTCCATCACATCTTTTAAATTTTTAAATATCTTAGAAAACTTACTCTCAAAATCATCAGCATCGTTCAAACCAATAAAATTACCATTATTGTCAAGATTATAAACTTGCTGAACACCCGAAATTGATTTCAGCTTATCTAAAGTAGAACGATTGTCATTTTCTACAACCGGAGGAACTGTTTCTTTTATTTCTTCGACAACTTTTTTATCCTGCGGCAAAGATTCAATTTCAGGATGAGATTCGCTTTCCCTATCACTTCCTTTATTAATCGTAGCCATTACTTCACTATGTTGATGTACAATGTAATCTTCCATCTGATTTTGTTCTTTGATAGATTGAATAGGCTGGTCTAATTTTTTCTCGATTTTATGAATAACTTTTCCACTATTTAAAATAGTAGTTGTAATTCTGGGATATGGTCGTATAGCATATTCAGTTTGAATCTGAACAGTAACTCCCCCCTTTTTGACCATCGATGTTCTACCAGCAGGTATAAAATCACTCATAACAATTTACCTATCTTAAAAAAAGATTTTTTAAGTCTTCTTATAAATATCGGCATTTTTAACAATTAGAATAACCACAAAATTGACATGAGAAACAACCGGATGAAAAAATCATATTTCCTGAACATTCAGGACACATCTCAATCTTATCATTTGGATTAAATTCTTTATTACCCATATCTTTTTCAAAATGTCTGTACAAAATTTGAGCAATTGCATCGGGAATTGAAGAAATTTTTGACCCTTGAGAATAAATTTGTGAAGAACCGCCTATACCGCGAAGTTGTCGGATAATCTGTTTTACATCTACTCCGGCTCTTAGAGCTAACGAAATTAAGCGGCAAATACCCTCGGTATCTGCCATAGTCGAATAACCGGATTTGCCTATATGTGCAAAAACTTCAAACGGAATCCCATTTCTCAAATTTACCGTAACATATAAATTACCATAGCCAGTTTTTATTTTCTCTGTAAATCCAGAAAGTATTGTCGGGCGATTATCAATTTTCAATTTTGAACTTTCGGTAGCAGAGATTTCTCCGGTAGTAAAAACCTGCTCTGGGCGAGATTTATCACGGTAAACAGTAACCCCTTTGCAACCGTTTTCATAAGCACTAATATAGGCTGTTTTAACATCAGCAATTGTTGCGGTTTCTGGAAGATTAATAGTTTTTGACACCGATGAATCACAGTGTTTTTGAAACATCGCCTGCATCATAATATGTTCTTGAGGGCTAACATCAACCGAGGTTAAAAATATTGCCTTTATGTTATTTGGGATTTCATCAATATCTTTTAAACTGCGTGATTGCTTAATTTTCTCAACCAGAATGTCAGAATAAAAATTTCCACTGCGAGCAGATTTTTCAAAGATTTGGTTCAACTCTGTTAGTTTGCTTCCATCAAGAACATTTCTCTCAAACGCAATAGCATAATAAGGCTCTATCCCTGATGAACATCCGGCGATAATTGAAATTGTTCCGGTGGGTGCGATAGTTGTTAAGGCACAATTACGCATGGCAATATTTTCTTTGGCAAAAACAGAATTTTCCCAATTAGGGAATTTTCCTCTGGTTTTAGCCAATTCCGAAGAATGTTTGCGAGCTTCAAATTTCACAAACTCCATAACTTTTTCTGCCAACTCAAACGCAATTTGAGAATTGTAGGGAACTTTTAATTTTACAAGCATATCCGCCCACCCCATAACACCTAATCCAATACGACGATTTTTTAAGGTCTGTTTCTTAATCTTCTCAAGCGGATATTTGTTTTGATCAATAACATTATCGAGAAAATGTACACCATCTCTTATAATTTTTCCCAATCTCACCCAGTCAATTCCCTCAGATGGGTCAGCCGAAGAATAATTATCCGGCAATTTTTCTTTTACAAATCTCCCCAGATTTATTGAACCTAAATTACAGGAATCATAAGGGGATAACGGCTGTTCTCCACACGGATTGGTAGCTTCGATTGTCTCGGTTGGGTAAGTTGGGTTAAGTTTGTTCATCCGGTCAATAAAAATTAAACCCGGTTCTCCGGTTTGCCATGCATGCTCAACAATTTTATCAAATAGCTCTTCGGCATTTATTCGTATCTCAATTTTTTTGCCATCGCTTTCAATTCTGTGCACCTCTCCGGTACGCGGGTCTATTAATGGAAAATCGGTTTT
>JAYEHE010000218.1:0-3075 GCA_034659415.1 Candidatus Zixiibacteriota bacterium
CCCAACCGAATGGTGGGGATAAATGAGAGGGGGAGTAGGCGATACGTCTAATGTGCTAATCGAGGTTCATTGCGTCGTATCGATCAAAACCTCGACAGAACAGATCCAATGTAACGAGATGATGCCCCTCCGAGTGGTACAATCAGGGGCAGTGGAACGTAACCACTTGTTCTGATTATCTCCAGGATCTGGATCCTGCCTTGATCAGCCGAATCGCCGTATACGCGATCCGTATGTACGGTGGTGTGGGAGGGGCGGTCAGTGATGGCCGTCCCTATCCCGATAGCCCAATTGCTGTTTCGATTCTAATTGAGTATCTGGCTGATTTGTAAATGTTTTATATCTGTGAACTTCATTTTTCAATTTGTTCTCGAGTAAATCTTCAGCTTTTTCTATCTCAAATCGACTTTGGAGATTCATCCAAAAATGGGGCGACATATTAAAAAATATGCCAAGTCTTAATGCTGTATCAGCGGTTATTGACCTCTTTTGGTGTACAATTTCATTTATTCTTCTTGGAGGAACAGCAGTATCTTTTGCCAAGCGATATTGTGTTATGCCCATCGGCTCAAGGAACTCTTCAAGCAAAATTTTCCCTGGATGAATGGGAGGCAATTTCTTTTGTGTTTGCATTTTTACTTACCTCTCCCGTTATTAATGGTAATCAGTTATTTCAACATTATAACTGTCACCGTTTTTCCACACAAAACAGATTCGCCACTGCTTATTTATGCGAATACTATGTTGTCCTTTACGATCATCTTGCAACTCTTCAAGCATATTCCCCGGCGGAACTCTCAAGTCGTTAACGCTTGTTGATGAATCTAAGACTACTAATTTTTGCCTTGCATTTGCTTGGATATTGGGAGGTAATTTCTTTGAGAATTTCCTGCCAAATATTTTTTTTGTTTCTTTGCATCGAAATGATTTAATCATGTAACAAATAATAACACCATTCGACAATAATGCAACCCGTTATTATTTGTTGGGAGCAACTACCATAGATTAGAATCATTAAGAGAATCAACACATGTTATTATGCCACCCTCAGGAAAAACAGCAGAATTTAATTTCAAGGCATGCCAGCCTTCAGGAAACTGTAGAGTGTATGGGGGGATGAAATTTTTGGACAGATCTGTTTTAAAACCAAACCTGGAATAATATTGAGGATCACCATAAACGAAAACAATAAATGAACCTATATTGGAAATGATATCTAAGCCATAGTTGACCAATGAGGAACCAATTTTGTTTTTTTGAAATTTTGGAGATACTGCTAATGGAGTGAGAATATAACCAAAATGTTCATTAGTGCTTTCAAAAAAGACTGGGCTGAAGGCAGTATGGCCTACTATTTCATTGTTCTCGATGGCAACAAGAGAAATTGTTTTAACAGGGTGATTCTCGTTTAGCAGATTGACTGCAAAATCAGATATCATCTGGGCTTCTGAATTGTCAAAAGCCTTGGATATGCACCTTCTGAATGTTTTCTGCATCATCTATGGTAGCTTCTCTTATTTGCATGGCTGTTTCTCTTTTATTTGTAGGGGCTAACGTCGCAAATCAGGCGGGCGAGGTACGAGCATCGCCTGCATTTGCATTGTTAGGCATTTAACGATGCCTCAATTTTTTGCCATATTTCTTCACACAAGTTTTCACGATAAACAGAACGTTGAAAATTAGGATGTTCTTTTTTATACACATCTAAAAGATCATTATTGTTGCCGGCGATACAAGCTTGAATGTTTGCCAAACGGTCAGCCGCTTTTACTGTTAACGCCAACGCTAAATCTCCTGATACTTTAGCCATTTTCTTATAAGTCTTCTTTTTTCTTTCTTTCCGATTGCTACCAAGTTCATCAGTAACTATAGCTACGCAATCTGCTATAAACTTACCAAATAGTTCTTTTAATTCATTGTAAGATACTTCTGTATCTTCAACTACATCATGAAGATAGCCAACTACTTGTGCAGTTTCTCCGTAACACTCTAAATGATTCACCACAGCTTTTAGATGAACTATATATGGTTTATCACCATATCTTTGTTGATCATGTGCTTTTAATGCAAACTCTTTAGCTTTTTTTATCATTCAAAGTGACCCTTTAACAATTTCTAACCATTCTTCAAAAGAATCTGCAAGCCAATTATTTCCTTGCTTTAAATCTTTTACATCATATTTCCGAGGCTTACCGCCATACCAATTAAACCACTCATTGGAAGGAAGTCGGACTAGCGGAACGTCAAATTCTTTTATATAAAATTCTGAACCTTTTGGGAATTCTGATTGTTTTGGTAGTATCATTAATTAATATTTTTGTGCCTAACGTCGCAATCACCGGACAAAAGGGGAGCTGGGAATTATATATGGCACGTAAATATCACGTTTGCCGAAGCCAACAAAACGCCGCCCCTTTTGTTCCGGTGAATTGCCTTGTTCGGCGATTTTTACCGACAGCCTAAACCTAAAGTGTCAAGAATAAAGATTTGACCCCGTATCTCACCGTTTTAGTTGGACTTCAAGTTAATAATTAGTAGTAGGACAGCTCCAATCACCAAAGAAGCTATCATCACACTCTTCAGGACAATTATTCCGGTTGTTTGATATAGAATCATAACAATTCGGTTCAATATCTGAGGAGAACAGTATTCTCTTTCCAAGGCTACAGTCGCACGGATTCAAAACGGCTTCATCAATCCCAGGAAACTTAAATGTCGGGTAGAGTATATCTACCTCATTTAAATTATTAACAATATTGACGTTTCCGTTATAAAAAAAGGTGTTCTCTGTAGATTCTGTATATTTTTCAAGATAAATATACAGTTCACCTTCACTATTTTCTATCATATTTCCGAAACTAAGAGATTTCACCAAGTTATAAGGGATTTGGAAAAAAAGAATTTACCAAATTATTGGATCAATCATGACATCCCATTTAGGCAAACGTGTTGACTTCATGAATCTATCTGCATATTTTTCCATTTCTTTTTTTGTTAAACTGATACCCTTTTGATAAACTTTATCTATTAATTTTATGGCTGGGTTAATTCCTTTCCAGGTCATCGTTTCCGCCC
>JAYEHE010000219.1:0-3070 GCA_034659415.1 Candidatus Zixiibacteriota bacterium
CTTGAAGACCATGAAGACATCCAGAAAGTTTATTCTAATTTTGATATAGACAGCTCTTTACTGGAAAAATTGGCTTAAAATTATTGCATTAAATTGTGATGACTTAAACCTTGTCTGACAAAAAAATTACTTACAGGATCAGGCTCTTTCCCAACAGTGCGAACTATGCCATTTATAGATATATTGACTATATATCTTTGAACAATCTGGCTAATGGATATCCTGGTGCATCAACGTCCAAATCAAGAAAATAACCAAACGGTGTTTGATAGATTTCGTAATCTGCTTTCTTCAATCGTTGTTCTGCGTTATCAAGTAATTGCTTTGTAATTTCAGATGTAGCTTTGCTTTCGGATAAATGTGTAAAAGAGTGTAACACTATTCTTTTTGTGTCATTTTTTCTGGCTGCCCATTTAAGGTTTTTAACCAACTTAGTTTCAACATTAGGAAGATGTTCTTCGTCTTTTTCTTCTACTTGAATAAAACCTACCACAGCATTTTCAATTCTGTTTTGTTCCGCAGCTTCAGGTATAGACTCAAGGCTTTTAAGGTTTGTTTTATAACCAAATTTATTTGCATAAATCATCAATAATTTCATTTATATTCCTTTCAATTTCTTATTCGCAAAAGCATTTTTACAGATTACTTAACGCTATAACCAGCGCTTGTTGTATATTCCCTTTTTCGAAAAAGAGTGGTAGGTCAAAAGCCCTGTGCTTTTGACTTTTCTTTTAATATTAAATTGTCGAAACCGCAGGGGTTTCGACCTTCTATGAGTTTTTGTTTGTTCACATTCATTTTTTTGCCTTAAGTAGTCTTACGTATTTTCGGAAGAAATAAAACTCTTCAAACTCAGTAAAATTGTTATTCCCAAGTATCTGCTTCCAATCTCTTTCTATAAAATCAAAAGCATATTTACATTCAAGAGTTTTGAAAATAAAGCGGTACAGTGGCGGCATGTCACTTATGTTAAATTCAGCAAAATCGAGCATAAAAAATGTCCCCCCTGGTTTTAGATGGGAATAAATATTTTCTATAACCGTCTGACGAACTTCATGAGGGAAACCGTGAATAACAAAGCTAATAAATATTTTATCAAATTGTTCAGACAGAGAGAATGGAACATCAATTCTTTGCCGAATAAATTTAGTATTCTGATATTTGGCACACTTGTTTTTAAATTGTTTTCCCATTATATGTGAGATATCAATACCCGTTATTCCACCAGTATTACCCAAATATGTTTCCATAATGCAGGCATTACGGCCGGTGCCACAACCTAAATCGAGAATTTTATCTCCAAGTTGAATATCCATTGTCTTAATTACTCTGCCAATAAAGCTGCGATAAAAATTAAGGGTGGCAATATTCATTATATTATCATAATTTTTTGCCGTTAGGGTTGTTAATTCAACACCTGAGTCAGGGTATATTTTGTCTGTTTTTAAATTCATTTTCATAGCTAATTTTAAGATAAAAAGATAACAATTATGAACAACATAAAAAACAGTCTTGGCGGCTCAGTTCATATATTTATTTATGAGTTGTATATAATAAACGAGTTTTTCATCAGATAATAGCGGTTGATTTTTTGCTATCCGGTATTATCCCGTATCTAAGACAGTCTAATTGCCATGCTATCTGATGACTAACAATTACCACCAATCAAGTTACAGATTTTTCAGCAATCCTCTTAATGAGAACAAATCACCTGGCTGAAGATCTCCTCCCATAATCTTAGCTAAATTCTTTCTTGCTCCAATGGAAGAAGTAGATAATTTTATAAATAAATATTTACCTAAAGAAGATTTAAGAAAATTTCTTGCTGAAGAAAAATCTTTATGTGTTTTTTCCGTCCTTTCTTTAATTACATTTTCATAAATGCTAAGTTGTTCTTTATTATAAGGGGGTTTAGATTTGATAATTACGTCTCCTGCAACAATCCCTGTTTCAATTGCATTTCCTATTCCTGCTCCCAAAAGGTCCCAATCACAATCTATATTTTCTCCAGTAATTAAAACCCTATCTGAGACATAATCCCCTTTTCTTAAACCAATTCTAAGTGGGCACCCTTTTGGTTTGCTGATAAATTCAGAGTTACCTGAAATTTCTTTAACAGTATTTCGAACAAAAATATCGAATAAATTTTTTAACGAATTTTTAGATCCATGACTTCCTAAACCAACATTAAGAACATTTCCGGGGCAAGGTAAAACCCACCCAAAACTATCCATATTTTTACTGAAATATATAAGGCTATGGTCTAGTTTCAAATTATTACTCATGTACCCTCTTATTGCCACACCAACATTTTCTTTACTAAATGAAAATCCTAACTTTCTAGCCAAATGAATTCTTGCCCCAGTTGATAAAACAAGCACATCTCCTTTATAGCTATTTTGATTAGAGTCTTCTACTATTACACCTTCAGAAGATATTTCAATACTGCTTATGTTTGAGTTATATAGTAATTTTCCACCAAATGATTCTACTTTATCCCTCATTAATTTATCAAAAACACTTCTTTGTAAATTAATTACAGGCACTTCTGCTACTACTGGCTTGCTATTTCCCATATAAGTAACAATTTTTTGTACTTCAAGACCCTTTTCTTTTACTTCTCCATAAAGATTCAAAGCATCCAAGTATTTTTGTGCTTTTGGAAGAATTCCATCTCCACAAACTTTATTTCTGTCTGGTCCATCTTTTTCAAATACTATTGTTTCTAATCCTGCTCTTGCGGTAGTAATACCACATGCTGAACCAGCAGGACCTCCTCCAACTATTAATACTTTTGGATTCATAAAAGACCTCGATAAAACTCTAGGGTGGTAATATTTATTATATTATCATAATTTTTTGCCGCTAAAGTTATTAGCTCAACTCTTGGGTCAGGATATATTTTATCTATTTTTAAATTCATTTTCACAGTTAATTTTAAAGATAAAATAAAACGATAAAAAGATTATAAATATGAACATTATAAAAAATATTGTAAATCCGAATTGAGAGATAACCCAACCACCTAAAAGTGAAAATATAACAGGAAGGATACTTCCCGCTCCAGTCA
>JAYEHE010000220.1:0-12798 GCA_034659415.1 Candidatus Zixiibacteriota bacterium
TGCGACAATTGTCCCGAAGTTGACAATCCAAATCAAATTGATTTTGATTCCGATGGCATTGGGGATGCTTGTGACAACTGTCCGGAAATTGCAAATCCGGGACAGGAGGATACTGACAAGGATGGTGTCGGTGATGCCTGTGAAACCGATGTTGATGATGACCGTAACTATTCATTACCCGATAAATTCAAACTATCCCAAAACTATCCCAATCCGTTTAATGCCGGCACTCTGATAAGATATGCTTTGCCAAAAAGTTCTCATGTGAAAATCTCTGTCTTTAATATATTAGGACAAGAAGTCAAAGAATTGGTTAATCAGGAACAACCAGCCGGTTATTATCAGCTCATTTGGGAAGGTGATAATAACTCAGGTGTTTTAACCTCAAGCGGAGTATATTTTTATAAAATGGACACAATCGAAGGTGTCTTTAAGAAAAAAATGATTATGCTAAAATAATTTTTTTATAAAGAGTCAAAAATATCCTGAGATAGTAAAAGGTCAGGTTTCTCTTTTTTGGAAACCTGACATTTATATTTTATGCAGATAGGTAGGTCTCAAGACAAAGAGACTCAAGACAAAGAGAGACCTGCCCTACTATGTTTACTGCTGAAGATGCCGCTGATATAAACAATGATGAATCTGCGATGAGGTTTTCCCACCGCAAGTCGGAAACACGCCGTAGGAGTGCGGTGGGGGTACAATATTTACGGATTTGTCTCTTTTGTTTGCAGATACATCTTTTTTATATTTTCTTTTTCCTGTCATTCCCGACTCCGATCGGGAATCCAGGTTCTCTTTGTCTTCGATGGTGATTTGCTTATGCAATAGAATTTGAAATAAAAAAAATCAAGAAAACCTAGGTTCCTGTTTTCACAGGAACGACAGAAAAGAATATTACTACAGAATAAATAATCACAGTTATAAAGGTATTTCATTTCGTCAATAGCAAACGATGAAAGAAAATAGATAAAGGTCATGTCTCTCTTTTCTTGGAGACATGACTTTTTTTATGCAGACAGGCAGGTCTCAAGACAAAGAGAGAGACAAAGAGAGACCTTACCTACTTTTGTTTGATTTATTTCTTACTCAACACAATCACACATTGGTGCCGGACCACTATTGAACATAAAGCAAAAATTAAAACCCCTGTGCTCACAGTCCGCACGCCTCGGCGCATTTTCAACCTATGGCGGGGTTTCAACATCTTATTCTTCTTCAAGTCTATCTGCAATTTCCACATCGAATCACTAATCATTCAAATTCTTTGTAGCTTAGTATAAACCCATAAAGGATTGATATGTCTATTTGTAAAATTTATTAATTAAGTTAATTTACAATATTGGGGGAAATTACTGTCTCAAAAATATATATATCGGGGAATCAAACCCATTTCTTTTGAACTGATTGTATATTATATAATTACAAAGAAAAAGCATGGTCAAACCATAATACTGTAAAATCTTCAAACTGAGTTCAGTTTCCTAATAAATAATCAAATTAACAGATAAAGTTTATAGCTTATTTTACCGATATTTTAAAAAGAAAATAAAATTTGATAAAAAATAAAAAAGTAAGGAAATAAGGAGGTTTCATGCTTAAAAAAAGCATCACAAGTTTAATTGGAGTCATAATTTTAGGATCTTTGGTCCTAATGTTAGGTTGCAGTGATGATAACAGCCCAACCGGATTATCAACAGGAACCGAACAACTTGCCGAACTAATCTCTTTAGTTCAAAGCGTAACCCCCCCCGTTTATGACGGACCAAGTTTTTCAGGATCTATGCAATTTTCACCTTTACCAGCCGATAGTTTTTGGCTCGAAGGTGATACTCCCTGGATAGGAAAAGCGTTTGGCGATGAATGGCCGACAGCTTTATATACCAATGTTTCCGTATTTGATGCCCAGATTAAACTTTTGAACTTTGCTGTTGAAAATGGAGTTGGCACTCACACAAGAATTGCAGGTTCCGATACTACATCAGTAGTTGTTGAAATAACTGAACTGTCCGGTGCAACTACTATTCCAACAGAATTTCAAACAATTTACGGTGGCACTTCTGCAACATTTGATAAGTACTACCATATCACCGAGGGTGATGATGTAATTGACGCAGGTATTTCAGCCACTAATGACGATGCATCTGTTTTAATTTATCAGAATATTCCCGAAGATGAATCAAGCAATAACAGCAGAAATACAATTTTGTATTATGCATATGCGAACCTTACAACAGGTACTCTTATATTTTCAGGTGCAGGGCATGAAGTAATTAACGGATCAATAGATTATTCATTAGGGTTTAAACTAAATTCTTTTGATGGTGAGCTGTTTGATTACAATATGTCTTATTATGTAAACAACCCCACTTATAATTACTCAATGGTTGAATGCTTAACTGGTGGTGGTAATAAAGATGGTGATTTTGTTTTAAGACATGCTAAATATTTACCAGCCGATGGTGACCTGAATGCTGACGATGAATATGTGTCTATATTCAACCCTCCTGATTATACTTATGTTAATGATACAGTCCCTGCTAATCTCACTCAGTATGTAACTGATAGCAGGTTATATGATATTGATGATTTGCCGTCCACATGGTTCTCCAACCCATGGGATTAATCGCTTAGGTGAGCTCAGTTTTGAAAAGGCAGTCCGCAAGAAATGGACTGCCTTTTTTTATTTTAAAATCTTAAAAACAATAATTTGTTTAGTTTGCTTTTAACTCTGACCATACCTGTCATACTTGCCATAAAAAAGATTATCTGCCCAGATTGAGACAGAACGAGCAAACGAAGACCGTCTTGCTCCAGCTCTTACAACATTATGAACAAAAGTGGAAGGATGACTATATGGGCAAACCTTCATGCATAATCCGCAATCTGTTCCAACAAGACGCCAATAATAAAGACATTGTTCAATATTGAGTTGCCATTTTTCCACACCTCTAATAATTGTTTTATCTCCATCGGGAATAGCTTTCGAAGGACAATTATTAGAACATTTCTTACATTTTTCGCAAAAATCCTGAACACCAAAAGAAATTGGTTTGTCGGGAATCAAAGGCAGATCTGTTGTTATAGCTCCTATTCTTATTCGGGGTCCGTATTTAGATGATATTAAATAACCCATCCTTCCCAATTCTCCTAATCCTGCCAAATATGCCAACGGGGGCAATATAGCCTGATAATTACTATCGGAAATATGAGCACGAGCCGAATATCCTAATGACCTTATTATTGTAGCAACCTCGATTGAGATATTCGCACTTTCAAGATATTTATCCGCTGATTCTAAAGTGATTGGGACATCGGGAGCTTGCTCCACATTTTCATAAGCCATCTCAATCGTAAATACAAGAGCATATTTGTGATTATTAATTATCGGACTCCCCCATTTTTCAGGACCGCGTCCAACATGAGAATAAATATACCTTTGGTCTATTCTGGCTACTCCAATTTCGCTCGCCCCCATTTCCAAAATCAATTTTTTAAAATAAGCAGTAAATTCTTCCGAGCTTTTGCTTTCTTTTGTTGTATTCACCGTGCCGTCAACTTTTGTTGTTAAACTCTTAATCTTAGTGAAAATCTTTTTGACTTTTACTGATGCAATCGGATCATAAAATTTTCCGCCTGGCTCCAGAATATTTGGTAATTTTTTAAGTTTATCATCAATCACTTTGTATTCGGGATGCCTTCTGTAAAATAAATTATATTTTTCAGTCCCAGCTATATATTCTTCACGTGCAAACATAGTATCTCGTTCATCAACCTGTTCCGATGAGTTGCTTATTTTAAGGCTTTTAGATTTCCCGATAGGTGCAAAAAAGAAAAGAACAGACAAAAGAAATAACCCAATAATTAAACTTAACACCAATTGATTATCTTTTAGAAAAATAAATACTGATGCCCATGCAACAACAATAACAATCACAGAAATAATACTTGCATAAACAGCACGATTTCTTCTTTCAATTATTGATGAATATAAAAAGAGAAGGAAAAATAGAACCAACCCAGAAAAAATTATATGTACGATAGTTTGCAATATGTCCATAATATATTTCAATTTCTGATAAAGGTAAAAAAAGTTTCACTCATTTGCAAGAACCAAAAAAAGAGCGGCTACAAAAGAAGCCGCTCTCTAAAAAATATTAATACCTTACTATTTATACACCGCTGAACTGAACATCTTTGAAATGCAAAGACGGTCTTCGCAAGCTTGAATATTCATAAGGATCATTGCCAACATCAACCAGATTACTCCACAATTCTATAAGATTACCAGAGATGTTCATTTCATTTATCGGTTTTACAATCTTACCATTTTCAATAAGCATTCCTGCAAGTCCCCATGAAAAATCACCGGTAGTATTATTTGAGTTGCCACCTATAAAAGAATTAACCAGAATTCCCTTTTTAATATTCTTAATCATTTGCTCTAATGATTTATCGCCATATTCAAAAACAAGGTTCGATGTTGAACCTCCGGTAGGCTCAACTCCCAATTTTCGAGCATAGTAACAATCAACAAGAAATTCTTTAAGAACACCTTTTTCAATCAGGGTTCTTTTTTTAGCTACCATACCTTCGCCATTATAATGACGTGACCCAAGACCACGCTCAATAAATGGATTATCAACAATGGTAAATTTGTCAGACGCAATTTTCTCGCCGATTTTCCCATCAAGGAAAGATTGTTTTTGCTGTAATGCTCTTCCAGTCATCGGACCATATAAAGAATAGATAGGCTTACCTGCCGCCCTATTAAAGACAATCATATCATACGTCCCTGATTCAATTTTGGTTTGCCCAATTTTCGCCAGTGCTTTTTCCACTACGCCTTTGGCAAGTGATTCTGAGTCAGGCATATCTTTAAGATATCTTGTTGTAGCATAGTTCCAGTCCGAAGGACGCCCGCCGTTTTTATCTTCAACCGTAGCTTCCACCCCTACCGAGAAACTGGTTGTACGTCTTATACCTTCAAAACCGTTACTGTGAACTTTAATCGATTCTGAATCATTATCATAATAACCTGCAGTGGATGTTATAATTTTATCACTTTTTGAAGAAACAGCTTTCTGCAAATCACTTGCATATTTAACCCTTTGGTCAGCCATTATTTTATCATATTCACCATCAAAAAGGTCAAGATCAATATCTTTTATTCCTTTATAATATTTGGGGTCAGGCAATTTTCTAAACTCATCCTCAGTCAGATATTTAGTCATCGCAACCGCATCATTAACAAAACGACTTAATGATTCTCTTCGTAAATCATTGGTTGAATGACCGGAAAATTTATTGTCAACATATATATCAATATTCAAAGAATTCTGAGTCGATTCTTTAACTTTATCTAACTGACCATCACGGTATTCAATCTCAACTGCTCTTGAATTTCCAATATTAACTGCAGCCTCCGCTACCCCAGCTGTTTTGGCAGTATTGACAACCCAATGAGCCAGTTCCAATCTTTCTTTTGTTTTCATATTATAATTTCCTTATTTCCTTTTTCATTATATCTATACAAAATTATAATTCAATTATTAAGATATTCCACCAACAGTAATTGATGAAACCAAAACTGTTGGTAATCCCATTGAGACAGGTACGCCTTGTCCGCTTTTACCGCAAGTCCAACCGCCTTCAGCCATTTTCATGTCATTGGCAACCATGGTGACCTTAGTTAAAGAGTCAGGACCATTTCCAATTAAGTTAATATCTTTAATCGGTTTTGTGAGTTTACCGTCTTCTATCAGATTTCCGGCTTTAACATAAAAAGTATAATCACCTGCTCCGATATTTACCTGACCGTTAGTAAATTGTTCAACATAAATACCTTTTTTAACGCTACTAATAATTTCCTCAACAAAATGAGGTCCATTATCCATGTATGTATTACGCATGCGAGGTATCGGTGCAAAACGGAATGATTGTCTTCGTCCCGAACCGGTCGGTTTAACTCCGTAATATTTTGCACTGATCCTATCATGGAGATAACTTTCTAAAATGCCGTCTTTTACAAGATATGTTTTTTGACTATCCATACCTTCATCGTCAACATTGATTGAACCTCTAACATTCTGATTAGTGCCATCATCTATAATAGTTACAAAATTTTCTGCAACCGGCTTGCCGATTTTATCACTAAAGATTGAAGCATTTTTACGGTTGAAATCCGCTTCCATACCGTGTCCGATAGCTTCATGAAGAAGGATTCCTGAGCTACCAGCAGCCAAAACAACCGGCATCTCGCCAGCTTCCGGCTTAACGGCATCAAATAGATTTACTGTTCGTCTTACTGCTCCGGTTCCAATTCTATCTAAAGACTCGCTTGAGACAAATTCTATACCACTTCTGCCACAGAGATCATACCCATTGCTTTCTCTTTTACCATCTTGCTCTGCCGTACAATATCCGGAAACTCTGACCATCGGTTGATAATCACATACTAATCTACCGTCAGAAGTAGCAATCAAAATATACGCACTGTTATCAGAGATACTGGCATTAGTTTTAATTACTCTTTTATCAGATTCATGCATTACTTTGTTGATTTTTTGAATTGTCGGAATTCTTTGTTCAATTGTAACATCTTCCCATTTAGTTTTGATTTGGTAATAATTCGGAGTGGGGTGATAACCTAATTTTGCAATCTCCCCTGAAGCAATACCTTGAGCAATATTAGCTGCAGTTCGTGCCGCTGTTTTCATCGACTTTAACGTAACGTCTTCAGTAAATGAATATCCTGTTTGATCCCCTTTGATTACTCTGATACCAACTCCAAAATCAACATTGGTGTATGCACGATTAACAGCATCATCTTCCAATGCCACATAACTGCTCATTTTATGCTGGAAAAAAAGATCACAATAATCACCGCCCTTATCCATAGCGGCTGACATAATCTCGCGAATCATAGTTTCACTCACACCGAAATGATCCATATAGCTCTGCAATGATCCATCACCACCCGGTGTTGTAAGTGCCATCAATGGATTTGCCTTAAAGAAAAATGGAATGCTTGCAATTGCCACTCCTTTGGCTGTGGTTTTGACAAATTCTCTTCGTGAAATTGGGACCATAATTTGAACCTCCGCAAAAATATATTTTTTTTATTAATATCAGAATATTTAGGAAACAATAATTTTGAAGTATTCATAAAAAGTAATGTACACTTAAAAAGTAATTTTTAAAAGTTATCTATTACAAACTAATCAATTTTAATAATCCAAAAATTGCCAGTCCTAAAATTAAAAAAGGTGCCAAAACTCCAATCAAAGCGACAAAAACACCTATCACCGCACCTAAAAAACCAACAATCACTCCAATAACAGCACCAAATAAGCCACCAATAGCACCCAAAACAGAGCCAATAGTTCCGAGTATGCCGCCAATTAGAGTAAAGATTATGCTTATGAGAATAACGAAAAACAAGAAACCTTTTAACATACTACCTACCTCGCACAGTAATTTAAAGAGATACACACTCCCAGACTGATGACAAAGTCGAGTTCTGTCATTGCGAGGAGTGAAACGACGAAGCAATCTCATGTAAAGAGAGATTGCCACGTCGTTCACCTACGGTGATCTCCTCGCAATGACAAATTTTAATGGCTGTCAACAACCTCAGAGATATACTCTCCCGTTGTTTTATTAAACGAAATAAGAATGAATTTGTTGCGTTTTACTTAAAAAAATAAATTAAAACTATACCTTTTTGAGTGCCAAGACTAAATCCTTGACAAATAAGGACATTATGACTATTATATTGATGTCATCTTTTAGTTTTTAAAGAGAGTTATCGAATACTTAATAACGTTTTCTGAAAGCCATGAACATAAGATAATGAGGTTTATTATGTTGAATTTTGACGTTATTTTAAATCCATTTAAAAAAATCATTTCACTAATTATGTTACTTACTTTAGTTATTTTTTTAACTCCAATGGTCATTCAAGGTACGGATATTATAATTGATAAACAGACATCTATGTTAGGTGCGAATCAGGTTGAGATTTCAATCAATATTGATAATTTAACAACAGGCACAGAGTATTCCGGATTCGATTTCCTTGTAGCGTATGAGCCAAGATATATGGGGGTAAGTAAAATTGAAGCAGGTGAAATTATCAGCGCAGAGAATTATGAATGGGAATATTTTACTTACAGGTTAGAATTTGATTCTGATTGCAATGCTGATAGCTGTCCCAAAGCTCTTATTCACATTTTCGGACAACACTCATTAGATTTTCAAAATCCGGGGAATGGTCAATATATTAATGCTTCCGGCGAAGTTGCTAAGCTTAATTTTATTATCTCTTATAATAAAGAAACAGAATGCAGGTTTCTTCCAATTAGCTTCTACTGGCAAACCTGTCAAAATAATATTTTGATTAAAACAAATAGTAATGTTGATATATCAAATCACATTTTTGATTATACGGGAGATGACATAACTTTTGACCAAGAACTTCCTTCGTGGACTGGGGCTTCCGAACAATGTCAAATTAGCGGAGTTGAGCGTACGATAAATTTTTATAATGGCGGCGTTGATATTTCATGTGTTGACCAAATCTGTTATCAGGGTGATATTAATTTAAATAGCTTATTTTATGAAATCGGCGATTATGTCTTATTTGAAAATTATTTTGTCTATGGGTCAGGAGTTTTTAGTGTAAATGTCGAAGGTCAAACCGCCGCTACAGATATAAATTGTGATGGGCTCCCTTTATCCGTTTCTGATTTGACCTACTTTCACAGAATAATTACAAGAGATATGGCACCTTATTTGAATTGTTGTATGAAATAAAAAATATAAAAGCCCGCCTTGGCGGGCTTTTTTTAGTAAATTTTAGTGGGCGGTTCGCCCAGGCGAACCCTCGTCTGCCCCAGCTTCGATTCTTGCACAACCTCAACAGGTGATGGTTCGACTAATTGAGATTCAACCCCAAACAAGTTTGAGGTTGCCACCCACCGTCAGGCACAGAACCCGACGGACTTATAAAATTAGAAAAATAATTATTTTCTTATTGGTTTTGACAACGGTGATTTGTTTACATCCCATTGACCTTTATCAATATTTTTAGCTTTATCAAAAACCAGATAAGAATATTTGCCGTAATGCGGAATCAATTGTCCTAATCTTGGCAAAGACTCATAATCATCAGTGATAACCAGCAAATATTTATTGAACATACTGGAGTTTTGACCGCTTAATATAATAGTCTTACCTTCTTTAGGATATGATTTCCCCTTAACAATATATGCATTATCCGTAACCTCAAACTGCCCCTTATAGTAGTCAGGTATATAGTTAGGATTTAGATTTACCAAAGCCTGTTCATATTTTTTATTTGTCAATTGTTTTCCATTGATAACATCAATAGAATCGCCAGTAATATTATCCCCAAAATCTTTAAACAGATTCAAATTCTTATCATCTTTTTCATCTGCTAAAAAGACAAAATCATCTACACCCAAAACACCCGAAACAATTGGTTCGATTTCTTCGGAATACAATTTTCTGAAAATATGAAAATCCGGATCAACAGTTAATGTTTTATATCCTGTCGGAATACTTATTATATACTGTTCTGTTTCTTTTGATAAAGTAACAGTTGTATCATAGTATTCATTATCATTGGAGAACCTTATTGGAATTTGCAAATTATAAATATTCTCAGGGTCCTGAGATAGCGTGAACAATATTTCATTAGTCTCAGGATTGTTTTCTGCTTGTTCTATTTGCAATGAAATCTCAGGTGCTCCAACTCGGTCTATCCATTGAGGGATAATATGAGAAATGTCCTGGTCGCTGTTTTTATCATACATATTCATCCAATCTTCCCAAGATATTTGCGTCCCCCTATATTCTGAATACATATCCCTCCAACTTTTATAGAACGCATCATCTCCGATTATTCTATGAATCAGATGAACAACCATCATCGCTTTACTATAACCTATTGTTCTTGTGTTTGGTGATGTTCGGGATTTGAAGTCTCTTATTGGAAAATCATTATTTTCATTAACATAACTATTGTATGATTTTAGAATATTTTTGCGATAGTTTTTAGCATCGGCTTCGGATTTCATCAACTTATAAGTATAATCTGCACCATAGACTGTTATCGGCTCACACCAATTACCGGTTTCATAATCAACATATAAAGAATTTCCAAACCAATTGTGAAGAATCTCATGTCCCAGAGACGATGTAAGAATAAACGGCAGATTTATAACTCGCTGTCCTAATAAAGTCCAACCCGGCATACCATATCCGGTGGGAAAAAAGTTTTCTGCAACTGTGAATCTCTCAAAAGGATAAGGTCCAATCAATTCGGAATACATTTTTACATAACCAACAGTAGCTGTTAAATATTTGTTAAAAAGAGAAGTATCTTCAGGGAAAAAATAACAATACACTTCAATAGAATCCGCCATCATTGATTTTACCACATAAGGTGCCGCCATAAACATCAAGCCGTCTGACAGAAAAGGATTATGCCATTTTTGAATTTTACGATCATCTTCAATTATAGATTCCAAACGGTTACCATCACTTATAGATTCCCAATCAAGCGGAATATTAGCTGTGAGATAAAACGAAAGCATATCTTCATCTCCCATAGGATAAAAATAGGATGCAGGAGATAAATACGCACCTTTTTCTAATATTGTTCCGGTAACTTCGCCGCCAACCCGTTCTCTTGAGAAACGCATCATGGAAACATCCTGCATAAACTCCGCATCGTATGCAATTGAGAAATTAAATTCTCCAGCTGATTCTGAATTAAACAAAATTATCGCCGAGTTATCATCTAGTTCACAATCAGATAAATTCATTTCAGTATCTTCATTAAATTTTAAACTGTCAGAAATAAGATAACTCCGGAAATTAATTGTTTTATTATTAATATTAAACTCAGAAATAATAGCTTTATTACTTAGCAGAAAAATATTATCACCTTCGACAATTCCCAGTTTCCCGTTATCAGTAAAAGATGCTTTATGATTTGGAACATCGATAGTCATATTAATATTATGCTCGGAGAATATGACCAAAGGTGAAGCACAGAGGCTTGTTGTAAAAATAAGTGTTATTAATATTGCAATTAAATTTTTCATGGTACCCTCATTATTTGTTTTTTTTATAATGTGATAATAAATAAAAGAAAAAGCATTGTAAACGATTATAAAAAAGTAAATATGTATTATTTTTTCATATAAAATAATATTTGCAAAAAGAGCTATCTTTTGCTATTTTCGTTTAATGCTAATTTTTATATTGGAGCTTAAGATTTGCCATAGGAGCTAAATAATGAATAAATTGATTCAAACCATTGAACAGATTCGCCAAAAAATACCTTCATTGCACCGCCATTCTATTAAAGAAACTTCAACACGAACCATAGTAATTGACCCCCTGCTTGAAGCACTCGGTTGGTCAGTACGCGATCCTGACGAAGTTCAATTGGAGTACCCAACAGTAGATGGAAAGTTCGTTGATTATGCACTGAAACTGAATAAAAAAGTAGTATTGCTTGTTGAAGCAAAGTCACTTGGTGACCCACTGTCAGACATGAAAGCTATTACGCAAGTAGTTGCATATTCTGCCAATGACGGTATTGAGTGGTGTATTCTCACAAATGGTATTAAATGGAAAGTTTATCGCAGTATCGAGAAATGTCCCGCACCAGATAAACTAATGTATGAAGTTAATCTTGAATCCATAGAAAACGAAGGTATTACAGTCCAACAAATAGCAAATCAGATGTGGCGTTTCTCTTCAGAGGAAATGGCAAAAGGTACTTTGGACACCTTGGGTGAACAAACTTTCACTGATGGCAAAATTCGTAAAGCTCTTCAAACAATTATGTCCGATTCCCCAAGAACTCTTTTGAACCTTCTCAAAAAAACTGTCAATGATGATTCTCTTAGTCCACAACAAATCAAGAACAGCCTAACAAGAATTGCAGGTGAAGCAACATTAATAGAAACACCTGTATCATCTGTAAATACAGAACTATCCACTTCCGATAATAAATTTCGAAATGAAGCGGCTTATAAAACTGGAGAGATGAGAAAAGCAAAAAAGGGCGAATCACCCTCAAATGAAAACAACCACACCTCTGGTAAACCTCAAGAAACTATTCAGCTTTATCAGGCAATAGACCGATTTTGCCTGGGGCTTTCATCGGGAGAAATTAAGAAACGTTTCCTCAAAAAAACTATTAACTATGAAAAAAAATATCATTGTTTCTGTAGTATTCATCTTCTTGGTAGTAGTATTCGAATTTGGTTAAGATTAAAGTTTGGTAATCTTGAGCAACCACCTGCTTTCGCTAGAGATGTTTCTGGCATTGGGCACTGGGGAGCAGGTGATTTAGAATTACGAATAACTACTCTTAATGAACTGAACGAATCCTTACCACTAATCCAACGATCTTTCGAATCTGTGAAATAATATTTGCAAAGAACAAAGAGAACCTGGATTCCCGATCGGCGTCGGGAATGACAGGAACAAAAGTTTTGTTGAAAGAAATTTGCAGTTGTGTCGGGTCCTGATTCACCAAAGGTGGATTGTCAAAGGTTCGTTTTGGCGAATGACCCGACTCTAAGTAGTTATGATTAAAGAGCGGTAGGTCACAAAAATCTATTTGCATAGATTTTCAGGACCCACCGCAACATTCCAAAACTGTTTAATTCTGTCATTGCGAGGAGTCCGCTTTGGAGGACGACGTGGCAATCTCTCTTTATATGAGATTGCTTCGTCGTTACACTCCTCGCA
>JAYEHE010000221.1:0-3062 GCA_034659415.1 Candidatus Zixiibacteriota bacterium
TCCAGATATCTTTGTCATTTTGGATATCCTGAAGAGTGACCGGCTTCTTGTTACTGGATTGCATCTTCCTAAGATATTCAAGTGCAATTGGTTCGCTTGGATATACCGAGAGAACAGCCCTGAAAGTTCGGGATGCATCTTTGTGTTTGCCTCTATTATACTGATCAATCCCTTTATTGAGTTGTTGAGAAAGATTCAACTTGGCTCCAATAGCATCCCGCCCATTTCTGGCATCTACATTATTCGGTTCTAATTGTAATATTATAGTATATGCTTCAATAGCAGTTATTAGTTTATCTGCCTCACCGGCAATTTTAGCAATCTTGAGATTATCTTTAATCTCAGATTCAATCGAGATATCAATCTGCTGTTTTAATTGAATGGCTTCCGAATTATTAGGATCAATCTCAAATACTAAACCCAACATATCCAATGCGGCTAAATAATTTTTTTTGGAATAAAAATTTCTTGTTTGTAATAGATAACTATCTATAATCGTATTAGTTTTAGATTCTTTCTGTATGTTTTCTAACTCTATTAAATTTTCGTTTTTAATTTCCTGTTCAATTGTAAAAATCATATTTTTAATCACTTCATTATCATCATCAAAAGCTAAAGCACGATTATAATATGACAATGCAGAATCAATTTCCAATTGATGAAAGAAACCATCAGCCTTAGCTTTATATAGTTCAAAACTTTTCGCATTTTCATCAATAATTAATTTTGAACCGAAAGATTGCTGTTTTTTAATTTGAGATTGCTTACGTTGCTCAACGGAAGGTCCGATTAAGAAAGAAAGAGAAAATCTATGGCTATCATCTATGTAATCAAGAGCTTTGTACGTGTAATCTATGTGTAGATTATTATATATATAGCCTAATCCAAATGAAATATTATCTCTATCGTATCCGGTTCTTAAACTATATTTATTTGAAAAAGTTAGCTCTGAACCGATATGAACTTTTGAAGACCTATTTTCATTTTTTTCAATTTCAAATGCGGTAATCAGATCAACCATATTATCATAGAAACTATTTTTATAAGACACCCCTACCGCAATTGAAGTTGGGAGTGTTTCTGTGGTTGAAATTAATTTAATTTCAGCAGGAATAATATCTCTGGCAATAAAACCAGTAGAAATATGTTTAGTTAACTGTGCTTTAATTCCAAAATCCAAAGCTAAGCCATAATCTGAGTAATGGTCAATCGATTGATATACAATTTTTAGATTAGTGCCTAAATTTATTTTCTCATGAATCCTATTTCCGTACGATAACAGAAGTTGAAGATCATAAAACCCAAAACTGCCAATATCAACAAAATTATTTCTCCGGACAATATCATCGGTTCCAACTCTCATCATGCCTATCCCGAATCCACCTAATTTTAAAGTAGGATAGACCCATCCGATATAATTGTACTGTGTTCCCTCAAAGAAGGTAGCATGCATCAAAGTAAATTCATGATTGGGAATAGAGCCTAAACCGGCAGGGTTATAATAAATTGTTGAAGCATCATCGGCTACCGATGTAAAAGCACCGCCCATACCTAAGGCACGAGCACCGGCTCCGGTTATAAATAATGATTCTTGCCCGGCATCTCCGGCAAAAACAACGTTAACAAGTAATGTTAAGATAATAAATATAAATATTAAACATCTCGTCATCTTATTACCGCAACTTTCGATTTTACAGTTTCACCGGTTGCCATAATTTTTATCATGACGATATAAACACCATTGAGAATTTTATGCCCATTATTATTGTCAGCATCCCATTCAAAAATATTTTCACCCAGAGTTGCCCCTTCGGATCCAAATGGCACATTTTCAGAAAAAACTTCTTCACCCATCAAAGTAAAAATCCTATATTGAACAGCCGATGCAATATCAAGCTCAAAAGAAAAACGCAATGGTTCCTTCTCAGGGTCAAAAGGATTATTCTCTACTATCACAGACTCCTCAAGTGATGAGCCTTTAAACACAAATGAAATTGTTTTTGAAAATTCATTATCTAAAGAACTGATAACAGGATTTTGTCCTTCAAACGGACCTTTTTCATAAACTGCATCAATAGAATTATAATCAAAAATCAGATTCACAGATGATTCAAAAGGTTTTTCAAATAAAGCTTTAAAAATTACCGATTGATTATAACCAGGCTGGATGACTATATCCTCAAAACTGAGGGCTAATTTATTATTATCAAGTTGGAAAGTTGAGATTAATTTATCTTGAACATAAAAACCGGATTGATATGTATTAAGATGCTCTTCAAGATTTACAGGCAGGTGATTCTCGTCTGTAAAAGTTACTATTGCTCCGTTTATTTTGACATTAGCATCAGAAATATTGATTCTGTTAGTAAGATTAAGCTCAAACATTTCCTTAGAGCGACCGGGAATTATTAGATTTGTTCCTACAGGTTGAACATCAACAAGCAAATCACCTTCGACAGATTCAACTCTAACAATAAAACTAAATGATTGCCTATCAAGCTTTGCTTGCAAACCTGTATTAAGAGCAGTTGGCACCGTTAGTAAATTAAAATTAATCTCGTAAATGTTTTCTTCGATAGGTGCAACAAAAGTAAACAGGTTTAAATCATGTTCATAAATAATACCTTCGGAAGAATATTTATCACCAAAATCAATTTTGTCTGTCGATATTTCGTAATGAACAGGGCTAGTCTCTTCAGTACCGTTATTATGAAGTTCTACCGCCAGAGTAAACTCATGACCAGGATTTATTACTCCCCTGTTAACTCCTATTAAATCATATGTCAGATTCAAATCAGCAGGAGTTTGTTTAATTATAAGAGCCGTATTATCTACAGGGTCCAACACTTCCACATCGGGAGAAATAATATTTAAAGTAAACATTTCAGTACTTGAATCTTCAGAAGCAGTAACATCTATTAAAATTTCTTCTTGAGAATTACTTTTGACCGAAACAACTATTTCGTTTTCAAAATAAGATTGCCCATCAGATTTCAAATGCAAGCGTAAATTTTCAATGTCAGTATTTGAAAGGTTCTCCACAATGGCACGGAGTTGAATAT
>JAYEHE010000222.1:0-3060 GCA_034659415.1 Candidatus Zixiibacteriota bacterium
TAAAAATTATTATAAATATAAATGGAATAGCTAATAAAATTCCAATCACTCCTAATACTGGAGATATTACAAACATAATAATTATTGGGATAGCAATAACTATAAAGCTGATAATAAAAGAAAAAACTTCAATAACCCATATTCCCAACATCCCCCAAAATTGATCAACACCAGCAGAAAAAGATTTTCCAAACCTATAAGTGCCTCCACGGGAAATATTATTAACTGCATCAATTAAAGCGGTTCGGGAGATAATTTGCATGATTAAACTAAGTAAAATAAAAGCCAAAACTGCCGCTATAACCGGTAAAATTAGAAGTTCTGAATCAAATGGAAGTTCAAAATTAAAAGGTAGATCAGAATCAAAATAATTTCCAAAATCAAATTTTCTTTTGGAAAATTGCGTAGGTATATTAAAATATCCGCCTACAAACAACCCAAAAACCCATAACGATTTAAAGCTCCAAGCTAATTCAATTGATTGTTTGACTATTTTGTTATAATCCATATTATTACTACTTATTAAATCAAAAGATATTCATAACATAAAATATGGAAATTGATTGAATGGCAACAAAAAATATAAAAAAGAATATAATTTTAACCTCTGTCATTTTTTCTATTATACTTATAACATGTTCTGAACCCAAGCAGGAAGATAAAGATACAAAATCAGTCAACCGTGATAGCCTCACTATTGAACTAAATGGCTCCGATTCTTTGACTGTTTTCGAAATACTAAAACTTAATCATAAAGTGACCACCAAATCTTCTGCCATAGGCAAATTTGTAACTGGCATTGATTCTATTTTTGTTGGGGATGGGTACTTTTGGGTATATACTGTCAATGATACTGTCCCACAAATTGCCTGCGATAAGATGAAAGTTAGCAAAACTGACAATATCAAATGGTATTTTAAAAAATAAATCATGAAAAAATATAATTGCCTTAACACAGTTGTATAACATATATATAACTAAATTATGAAACTACTGACCAGATACATATTAAAAGAACATTTTGCTCCCTTTCTGTTCGCATTTTTCACAATAACTTCATTATTAGTTATTGAATATGTTCCCAAAATTGTTAACCATGTAATCGATAAAGATATCTCTATCTGGATTGCCCTGGAATTGGTAGCTTTAAATTTAGCATGGATGCTCGCTTTATCTGTTCCAATGTCGGTTTTAGTGGCAACTTTGATGGCATTTGGCAGAATGACTTCTGACCATGAGATAATTGCTGTTAAATCTTCAGGTATCAATTTAATGCGAATGATAATTCCGGTTCTGACAGCCGGATTTATTATTACTTTACTCATGGTTCAATTTAATGATAGAGTTCTGCCTGATCTTAATAAACAAGCCCGTGAGTTATGGGGTAATATTTCAAGGATGAGGCCGACACTGGTTTTTCGGTCCGGAATATTTATAACAGATATCCCCGGTTATCTTATTCAGATTGATAAGATTGACCATGCAACTTCCCGTGTTGATGGTGTTTCTATTTCTAAAACGACCGATGAAAATAATCCAAAAATTGTTGTTGCCGAATATGGTTATTTGGAAATGACAGACAACGGACGAAATATGCGTTTCACTTTATATAACGGAGAGATTCATACTGTAGCTTTGGAAAAACCGGAAGAGTATCGCAAAGTTGATTTTGAAGAACAAGTAATAAATATAGTTGATGCTTCTTCTGAGTTGGTTAGAACAGAAACTCAAACTCGCGGTGACAGAGAAATGAATATTGCTACTATGCAATCAAAAGTAGATAAAGCAAAAGAAGGAATTATTCCTCATCGGGAAAAAGTTATCAATAATTTGAAATCCAAATTCAATTATCTTTATAGCGAAGATTTTAACTTCCAACATACAGATACTTTAGATGATCCCGAGGCACTACTAAGTGTAAAAAATGACGCTGTAAATTTAAACAACTATGTTCACAGCAATAAAATCCATATTGAGTCTAAGAAAAAAACTATGTTTTCTTTTTTAATAGAAATCCATAAAAAATATTCTATCCCAGCCGCATCTCTGGCATTTATTTTAATCGGAGCTCCTCTGGGAGTTATCACACGCAAAGGCGGGATGGGTGTATCAATAGGCATTTCTATTGCCTTGTTTGTTTTCTATTGGGGTTTTCTAATCGGCGGGGAAGATCTCTCTGACCGCAAATTACTATCCCCGTTTCTGGCAATGTGGGGTGGAAATTTCTTAGTTGGGGGAATAGGAATTTATCTTTTATACGAAGTAATTACAGAAAAACAATTTTTCTCATATTTCAGGCGGAGCAAATAGTGTGATAAAAAAATTAGACCGGTATCTGCTTCGTCATTTTTTTTCATCTTTACTGGTGGTCACCATTGCCCTTGGGATGACCTTCATCGTCATTAACGCCATTGAACAGTTACGGCATTTTATTGATAACAACGTACCGTTTTTTACTATCGTTGAATATTATTTTTATTTTGCCGGATGGATTTTAAAATCATTTTTACCGATGTATATTCTTTTGGCAATTTTGTTTTCAGTGTCAGTGCTATCTCGTAAAAATGAATTGCTTGCAATGAAAGCATCGGGGATTTCCCTTTATCGCATTACGATAACTTTTTCATTGGTTATTCTTTTAATCTCCGCCGCACATTTCTATTACAATGAATATATTTTCCCTCCTTGGAATAAAAAGAGATTGGAGATTAAAAATTTTACTATAAAAAATCAATCTCGTAAAAACTTCAATCGGATCACAGACATCTACAGGCAAATCACTCCGGGGCATTTTTATACTATGGAAAGTTTCAACATCGAACAAAAAACCGGACGATACTTAAAAGTTTATAAACGAGAGGAAAATAAGTTAAAATATATTATTACTGCCAAACTTCTCAAATATGAAAATTTTTACTGGATAGCCAAAGAAGGTGACATACGCCATTTTGATGATACGCTTGATGAACCGTATAAAAAGTTTGATACTTTGACAATCGTAGCTATCGAAGATAAACCGAATGACTTCGCCAAACTAATTGGAAAACCGGAAGATATGGG
>JAYEHE010000223.1:0-3044 GCA_034659415.1 Candidatus Zixiibacteriota bacterium
GGATCTAACAGCATCTTTTGGCGGCAAATATCCGCGTTCAAGATAAGAACGTGACATAATATAAGAAGCATCGTCAACGTCGATAGCAAAAGTTGAGAGTGAATCATCTTCTACATCGACAAACGGATTAGTACCGTAATTTTCAAAAAACATAGCATCAAACGGTTCACCGTTGACAATAGCTGTTCCACCATGTGCCGGTGGAAAGCCACCTGTATGGTCATTTTGAGAACAACCTACATAAAATTGTGATACTGTTGTTGGTGCTCTCATTATTTTTTTGTTAGTTTTCTGTTTTGGAATTAATACTGAATTAAGCTCATCTTTAATTTGAGGGATAATTTCTTTTTCTGCAGTTGTTTTGGTTTCGACATCCAATTTATTAGTTTTTTGAGTCAGAAATATATTTTGTATAACAGATATATCTGCTTTGATTTCGATACCCTGAATAGTTACTGAATTGTAATCAACATGAGTTACTTTCAGATTGTATTTCCCCTGTTTTATATCTCTGATAATATACTTTCCGTCAAAATCAGTTTTAGTACTTATTGATGTACCTACTATAAAAACCGATGCTCCAATAATTGGGTTTCCAGTTTGAGAATCAGTAACAATTCCTTTGATTTTGCCAATTTCTGCGGCATTTAAAATCAGGGTAATCATTAGAAGTATTGAGGTTAAAATCATGTGAGGTAATAGTTTGTTGGTGTGCATAAGACGCCTCCAATTTTAGAAGTTATTCTTTAGTTCTGAAGGGGATACAACTAATAAATGAATTTCTTCCAAAATTTGTACAAAAAAAGCCCGACATTACTGCCGGGCTTTTTTTAGTTTTTTGGATGAGGGGAGTTAGAAATTTACCTCTGTATTTAAATATAGATAATTTTCAGAATTTTCTGTGTCATCTTCAAAACCTTCGGTCTGATAATTTAGAGAAGCTTTGAAGCCTTTTATAGGATTGCATTCCAGTCCAAAAATAATATAACTCTCTCCATCATTATCTGTGTCGGTATTTGGATCAAATATATCAATTCTTCCAAATAAGTTAAGTGTCCTTAAGCTGGGACTGTTCTTTGCCAATTCAGCTAAATACAGTGTGCCGAAAAATGAGAAGGCAGTGCTTTTATCTTCTACGTCAGGTCCGTTGCCAAAAGTTCTGAAATTGAAATCAAATCCAACATCAAGCATTGAGCGATATGCAACTATTGCTCCCATAGAGATAATTTGATTCTTATAATCATCTGCATCATCAGTAGCACCCATTACACGATTCCGTGTGCCCATATAAAATTGACCAAACAAATAACTGCTCTTTAAATCATCATTATTGGAAAAAGGCAGAACTGTCGCATAGAAATTATAATCTTTTTGTTTATTAAGATCGGAAACATCGTAAAACGAAGTACCATTTAAAATAGCCAAACCAACTTTAGCGATAGTTTTCTCCTGCCCCATATTAAATGTTAAGGATGCCCCTAAATCAGAAGAAGCCTTATAACCGACTTTATCACAAATAGATTTTACAATATACCTTCTACCCCAGGCTTTATTAGCGACTGCGACATATTTTGTAGGTTGGAGTCCAAACCGAGCAACCATCTTATCCTGTGCAAATGCCGGTGTCCAATCAAAGTAAGCATATTTTAAAATAATAGTATATCCATCATAACCGTTAACTTTTCTTAAATCAGTTGTGATTCGCGCAGATGTTCTTTCAGATAATTTGGATATAGCAGTTAGATATGATCGACCCATACCAAACTCATTAAAACTATCAGCACCATCGGTCATATCCATCATCCAATGCCCGAATATTTTTCCTTTTACAGTTGTTTCACCTCCAATAGCGCTAACAGCCAAAATTGCTACAAAGACCATTGCAATGATAAATTCCTTTTTCATTTTAATTCCCTTCAAAAAAATACTAATTTAGACACTTATTTTCCCCTATATTTACATTATTTTAAAGTTTGAACAACTAAAATTATTAGCTCATAGAAAAAAATTAATTAATCAATTGTTGAATATTGCCAAAAAAATAAAATTACAATACTATTATATTATAAATGATTTATCTATAAGGGAGTAAAATATGATACAAAATATAAATGAACTGCTTAGTTCATACGGTTTATCAGAAAACTTAGCCCAGATTATAAGTTATCTGATTTTAATAACAGGCATCGCTTTAATTGCAGTAATCTCCAACTATATTGCCAAAAAAATTCTTTTGGCAATAGTTTATACTTTTATCAAAAAAAGCAAGACAGATTGGGACGATGTTCTTGTAAAAAGAAAAGTTTTTTCACGTCTCTCTCATTTGGCTCCTGCTATCGTAATTTATTTATCTGCCGCTTATATACCACAGATACAAACTTTTGTTGAACAGTTAGCGGTAGCTTATATGCTTTTTATTGGACTGGGAGTATGGAATGGTTTCTTAAGTGCCATTGTTGATATTTATAACACCTACGAAGTTTCAAAAGAAAAACCAATCAAAGGATTTATACAGGTTTTTAAAATCATCTCATTCGTATTAGTTGCAATTTATGTTATTTCAATATTAATCAATCGCTCTCCTGTCGTTTTATTCAGCGGTCTGGGTGCGTTATCAGCAGTTATACTACTTATTTTCAAAGATTCTATTTTAGGTTTGGTTGCCGGCATACAACTTTCTGCCAATGATATGGTTCGGCGGGGAGATTGGATTGAAATGTCAAAATTTGGTGCCGATGGTGATGTGATTGATGTTACTCTCAATACCGTTAAAGTTCAAAATTGGGATAAAACTATTGTTACCATCCCGGCTTATTCCTTGATTTCTGATTCCTTTAAAAACTGGCGCGGAATGAGTGAATCAGGGGGACGAAGAATTAAACGTACAATATCAATTGATATGAACAGTGTGAAATTTTGTACTGAACAAATGTTACAAAAATTTAAAAAAATTAAATTTCTAACTAAATATTTAAATAACAAAGAAATAGAATTGAAAAGTTATAACGAAAAAAATCAAATTGACAACTCTATTTTGGTTAATG
>JAYEHE010000224.1:0-3023 GCA_034659415.1 Candidatus Zixiibacteriota bacterium
ATGCCTAATTTCCCACGGATTCAAACCATCATCTAATTTTAATTCCTGAGCGTTAAGTTCTTCACAAATTAGTTTCACTGATTCCAAATTTGAATCTATGGTCGGTCGAGGACCATGAAACTCCAAAAATAAACATGGAACTTCTTCAAGTTTATAATCTTTAAGTTGATTCAAGGCTTGCATAACTCTTTTATCTAAAAATTCTAAAGCGGCAACATCTATTCCATATTTACGAATTTCCGATACAGCTTGTGCCGCCTCAATTTCACTTGTGAATTTGAATGCGGTTTGAAATCTGTCTTCAGGTAGTCCGGATAATTTCATAGTAATCGAAGTAATTATTCCAAGAGTGCCTTCGGAACTGCAAATCAAATCAACCAAATTATAACCGCTTGACCTTTTGATTGCACGGTTACCAAGTTTGATAAATTCACCTCTGCCTGTAACTATTTCCAATTCCAGAATATAATCTTTAGTCCCTCCATATTTTACGGAGTAGATACCGCTGGCATTGGTTGACACCATACCGCCGATAGAAGCAACATCACCGGAACCTCCGGGAGAAGGCGGAAAAAATAAGCCATCTCTTTTTATTTTTTCATTTAGATCATCATAAATAAGACCTGGTTGTACTTTTATCTGAAGATCATCCTGCCAATATTCAATGATGTCAGTCATTTGAGAAAGGTCGAGCACAATGCCATCTTTGTCGGGTATCGTTGATCCTTCCAGAGCAGATCCGGAACCACGCGTAGTTATTGGAGTTTTGTTGTCGAAGCAAAGTTTTACTATTTCAATTATTTCTTTACTGTTTTTTGCCCATACAACAGCTTTGGGAATGACTTTCTCAAGAGTTGATTCATCTTTGGAAGCAACTTCAAGGCTGTCAGCATGGTCTGAGTATTGTTCAGACGGAATAATACTTTTTAATTGTTCAATAAAGGTCATATAAATTTATTTTATTCTTTCTAATCTTCGCAGGGCTAAGAAGAAAGGCTCCCATGTTGGGATTTTGATTGGTTTTTTGTCGTACAATTTTAAATCTTCTTTGGAGAGTAAGTTTTTATCTATGATTACCATAAGTACATATTCATCAAACCAGTCATTGTACATATACCAAAAGCCATCATCTCCCTTTTTGGAACCCCAGCTGTTTTCTATCAACCATTTTTTAACTTTGCCAGAGTCTGTTGTGTCAGCACCCATGATTGTCATGGCATGGTTGGGAGATATCTCATTGAAATTTATTCTGTCTTTTTTTGACATTTTAAAATCCATGTCGAAGGTGCGATTATAGTCATAGATATCTATAGCGAAAATGCCAGAATCTCCATAATTTTCTTTGCCAACGTCACAGGCAAACCAGACGAGCTGAGTATCTTTGAGAGAAGCAAGAGTATATTCCTGCAATTTTTCTGAAGATAAGTTCAACACAACCATATCTTCTTTTTCGAATAGATTACGACTGTCTTCAAGTTCAAAAAGATTATTAAATTCTCTGGTCGGAAGATTTACAAGTGTTGCATATTCAGGGGTTTCATCTCCAAGAAATTCACTGGCGAAAGATTTTGGAGTAAAATTTCTGACTACGCTTGTAATGGCTGTGTCTTTGGGTGTAACTGTTGTATCTTCGCTGGCAATAGTCGTATCTTTGCTTTCAATTCTAAAGTCAAATTTTTCCGGAGGCTTGCCGTAAGTGTAAATAAGTAAACGATAGACTTCGTTTAATGCATCTTCTTTTACTTGACGGAGTTCTTTTACTTTTTTGCCCCACTGGTGCATCTGTCTGATATTGGAAGCTGTTTTTCGAATGATTCTGGTAGCAAGTTTGTTGACATTGCCGGTTGCCTTAGATTGTTTCGTCTCGGGCATGACAGAATTGGGAACAATGCCATATTTGCTAACTAAATCGGCAAAGTAATTCCACCAGCCACCATCGCCGAGGGGAGAGTCAAGAATAGTTTCAAGTTCTCTGTCGCCGAAATCCCTATCGCGATATTTAATTATATTTTCAAGGAACAGATTGGCTTTTTCCATTTTGTCCCAGAACGCAAGATACGAATGGGATATTTCAAAATTAGCAACTTTCATATTAGACATGATTTTGGGGGAATAAACATTACCGCCGGCATACATCCAGCAACGTCCTGTACTTCTCTGATTGGTAATATCTGAATTGTCGAGCTTGAAATTTATATGGTTTTCGTGTTCAATCAACCTTTTACGATTTAATGAAAGTTTTTTAATATCATTGTTAGTAAGAGCGTTTATTTTATCTTCCTGGTCACCGATTGATTGATAACTATCAGCAAATTTTTTAATAATCTTTGAATTCAGTTCGCCTTTTTCTTCGGCATATGTAGAAGTAGTTACGCAAGAGAAGAGAAAAATAATTGTTAGCGAGTACTTAAAAAGCCTCATGATATCTCCTGTATGGGTTTATTCAATTTGGTTTAATTTAATATGTCAGAATAAAAAAGTAAACATGATATAAAAAGAAAAAGCCCGCCGATGGCGGACTTGAAACTATTGAAAAGTCGAGTTCTGTCATAGCGAGGAGTCAAACGAAGTGAGACGACGTGGCTATCTCATTCATTGTCACAAGTTTTAAAAAACTTAGATTGCTTCGTCCGCCTATGGTTGAAAATGCGTCGAGACGTGCGGAACAGATTTTATGATTTTGTCAACAATATAAAGCCCGCCGATGGCGGGCTTTATCAAGAAAGGGTATGCGAAACGTGTGTTTATGAATCATTCCCGTTATTTGAGTCCTGTTTGGAACCCAAAAAGTAATAAAGCAGAAATCCTATACCAGCGAAAATGAAGATAAATCCGAGAATACTTTCATCATAGAATGTTCTGGGAAATAGCTCTCTTAGCAGAAAGGGCAAGCCGATACCTATTAGAATCATGCCCCATTTTAAGTTAGACCGGTTTCTTTCATCGGTTGTATATCCCTTAAAAAGGAATTTTATGTTTTCATTGATTTCTGATTTTTCAATGAGTGTTTTTCTGAGCTTGTA
>JAYEHE010000225.1:0-2998 GCA_034659415.1 Candidatus Zixiibacteriota bacterium
TTTTTAGAAGAATTATAATTATACTATGATACCCCCCAAGTAAACGTAGATACCGTCTTGGCTGTCATTGCGAGTCCGCTTCAGGCGGACGTGGCAATCTCTCTTTATATGAGATTGCTTCGTCGTTTACACTCCTCGCAATGACTTGCTTTTTCAGATACCACAACTTTCAAATCCACAGCTTGGGCAACTATGACAATTTCCTAATCTAACCATCCCCCCGCCACAATCAGGACAGGTCGCATCGTTTAAATAGCTGTAATTTTCACTCTGGTTTTCTTCGTCATAATTTCCAGATTCGATTCCAAACATTACCGATGTACTCAACGCCATCGTATTGCATTCCTGTTGCTCAACCGCCGTTTCATCGGAGATAATTATTCCTTGATTTTGATCTCGCATTGGCATTCCCTTTCGTTTTTGGTATCAATTTCTGATTTGATTTTAATATACTGCACATTTGTGCAGTCGTCAAGAATAATTACTTAATAAAGTCTGATTTTTTGGATAAATCTGCTAACTCGTTACTGAGCCTAAGATTAAAATTAGTAAAATTATTTTGTTTTCCCCCGATAAATAATTTATATTATAAGAAAAAAGGTTGAGAATGCAGATAAAAAAGATATTAGAATATTCCCCAATTTATTTAACTTTATTTCTTGTTGGTATATTTTCATTTCAACAATCAAATATGCTATGGGGAATAAATCATTTACAATTCTTACCACAATATTTTTCAATTGGTTTCTTTGCTTTAATTCTACTTTCAATAATAATCTCACTTATTCCTGAAAATAAAATTGAATCTAAAGGATTCTTTGAAAAAATTAACGATATTTCTGGCAAAAAAGCTCTTTTATATAAGCTATCCGGTATCGTTTTACTCGGGATAATTTTCTGGCTATCAAGAATAGAAACATTTTTTCTTGGTGATGGCTATACCTGGCTAAATAATTTTGCCCTTAAAGATATTGTTATTCATAAATGGACAGAGCCGATTTCCGGCTATATAATAAGATTTACCCAAAGCCTTTTAGGAGATTATAATAAAGAAACTTCTCTTCTTAGTTTTCAAATAATCTCGATATTATCTGGATGTATTGTTTTTTATAATCTATTGTCAATAATTCAAGAATTAAGCAGTGATGCTAATAAACGGTTTTTATATTTCAGCACCTTATGTTTTTCCGGGACAATTTTATTATTTCTGGGTTATGTGGAATTTTATCCACTATTTTGGGCTTCTGTTCTATTGTATTTTAATTATTCGCTTAAATATTTAAATTTAAAAACAAATATCTTAACAGTCACCTTTTTACTTCTTTTGGCAATCTCAATTCATTTACAGGCAATTTATCTTTTATTTGGTTATATTTGGATTATTTCCCATAAGAATAAAAATGGCATATTTGACCGTCATAAAAAAACAATAATTTTATTTTCTGTTCTTACATTTATTGTTTCAATAGGTTTTTACGCTTGGTTATATAATTATTCTTTTCAGTTTAAATCAATTTTTCTACCAATATTCGGGGACAATAAATCATTCTATTCAATTTTCAGCTTAATGCATTTGAATGACATCATAAATCTTCTACTACTTATTTGTCCTTCTGTATTTGCATTGATTATATATTTATTATTAAATAAATGGGAATTCAAAAATGACTCAAAATTTATATTCTTAATATTTTCATCAATAGGTTCATTATTATTTTTGTTTCTAATTGATCCGATTTTAGGGCTTGGCAGAGATTGGGACTTAATGTCATTCACATTATTTCCTTTTATTTTAATAATTTTATATAGTTTCAACTTCATAAAAAATAGATTATCAATAAAATTTATTTTGCTTATATCAATCTTATCATTTTCAATAACCGTATTGTTTCTTGCAACGAATTTGAATATAAAAAGTTCAGAGGATAGGATTTATTCAATTTTAAATCACTACAAAAACAAAGACAGAAACGGCTGGGTAATTTTAACACATTATTACCAAAACAATAATAATACATTCAAAGAAAAACAAATCATAGAAGAAATTAACAATCATTTTCCGTTATATCACATGCACCTAAAGGGATTTAATTTATTAAATTCCGGTAATATTAAAGAAGCACATCAAATTGCTGATTTTTTATATCAAAAAGATTCAACAAATTCTGATTATTTGAATTTATTAGGCCATGTTTATGCTGAGTCCGGAAACATGGATTTTGCTTTGAAGTACATCAAAAATGCTTTTGATAATAAACCTGATGATCCCGCTTTACTTCTCAGCCTTGCTCAAGTTTATAATGCGATGGGGAATTATATAGAAGCAACTAATTGTTTAAAATTAGCAAGAAAACTTAATCCCAAAAAGAAAGATATTATTGCTCATCTGGGATTGGCTTATCTCCACCAAAATTTCACATCTAAAGCATTAGCATATTGTGACACGTTATTCAGTATTGATAAAAATTCTCCTAATGGACTTCTTCTGAAAATGATGCTGAGCATAAAAACAAAAGATACAACAGAAGCAAAATTAAATTTTGAAAAATATAAAATACATGGTCAAAAGAGAAGCGAATATAAACAAATCATTTCACAGTATAAATTTTTAGAAGAATTATAATTATACTATGATACCCATAAATAAACGTAGTAGTAGGAATAGGTCAAAACCCCTGTGGTTTTGACGCTTTAGTTTTAAGTATAAAAAAAGATGTCGAAACTACAGGAGTTTCGACCTACTTGATTGCTTAGTGAAAATAGTAGGGCAGGTCTCTTTTTGTCTTGAGACCTGCATGGATGCATAAAAAAAGTCATGTCTCCAAGAAAAGAGAGACATGACCTACTTTTCTGCCTCTTTTGGCGGAACTGCCTCTGTGAAAACGTATTGTACCCCACCGCTTGCGGTGGGAAAACCTCTTGCAAGTTGGAAACACGCCGTAGGAGTGCGGTGTGCTACCGAGTACAACCCCACCGCAAGCGGATGGGCTACCTGTAA
>JAYEHE010000226.1:0-12513 GCA_034659415.1 Candidatus Zixiibacteriota bacterium
TATGATTTTAACCGGTCCTACCAGTTCCGGTTCTTCATGTTCCTGTTGAGCTACCCGACGGGTATATAATCCAAAAAGAGTTACCAAAATTACCGTATCAATAAGATTAAGTGATCCTTTGAGGGGAATTGTAAACGAATACAAAGTTGCCATTGCCAGATAAAAAATTTCAACATGCTGGGATTTATCCAGATTTATTTCTTTTTTCTTTCTGAAAAAAACATATAAAAACAGAACCACCGGCCAGGCTAACCCAACCAGTAATCGATTGGAACCTGTCATATTAGCGATAGCATAATGTGCCTGTGAGGGATCGTGGGCAGCTTTCCATGTAAATACAAAATCAACCGCATACTCTGGCAGAACCGCCACAAGAGCTAAAATGGCAATTGCTAAAGATTCTGCAATATCTATCTGAGCTGCTTCTGCCGCCCAAGATAGAAGAAAAGCCGCACCAAAAATGGCAATACCAAAAAACAGAGAACCCCAATGAGGAGCTATATGAGCATGTGTAACACCAAAATACAAACCGGGTAAAGTCACCAATACGGCAAACAATAAGCCAGCATATAATTTTGGAGGTGTTTCGTATTTTTCTATATTATTTGTCAATTTCTAAATCTTTTAACCATTTATCTCTATATAATTAATAATATTAAATATTTTTGTATATATGAGAAAAAATTTGAAAGGTCAATAAAATCATTATATTATTAAACGGGTTGACTTGTTACTTCGTGGTGATTTGTCACCCTCTTATAACCATATTGACAATATCTTTTCTAAGAAGCACACCTACCAAATTATCATTATCAGTCACAAAAACTCTTCTAATATCCTTAAAAATCATCATCGCAGCAACTTCGACAATTCTTGTTTCAGGCGAGGTAACCTCATAATTATCACGGAACAACTGAGATACTTTAATTTTATCTTCCTGTTTAAGTAATTCTTCGAACGGCTCAATATCCATAGAATAATTAAGATTGGAAATAAGAGATTTATAATCCGGTAGTGCCGCTTTTATCAAATCACGGTCGTTGATAACTCCTAATAAGCGATTATTTTCATCGACCACAGCCAGAGCCGAAAACCGGTTTCTAAACATTTTATTAGCCACTTCTTTTAAAGTGTCATCAGGCGTTACCGTTTCAACTTTGTGACGCATAATATCTTTTACCATTAACTCTTTATCGACTGAAACATTTGTCTCTGAAATTAACTTTATCAAATCATTATTATAAGCGATAGAAAGTACCTTGTTAAGAGTTCCTTCAATTCTGGCAAAAGTAGCTAATCCGGAAAGAGTTTGCAGATATAATTTAGCAATTGTGGATGGTGTTAGAAGAAGACAAACGACATGTACCGGAATACCATCTTTGGTTTTATCCTCCAATCCATTTTTAGAAACACCTATCAAAATATATAACTCTTTTACAGCATCAGTACGGGCATGTGGAAAAGCAAATCCGTGTCCATATGAAGTGGCTTCGACCTCTTCCCTTTCACGAATCGAAGAAATAATTTTCTCTAAATCAAGACTAATTCCTTCCACTTGAATCAAACTGAGAAGCTCCAGAATAGCTTCGTCTTTGGTGCGAGCTATTAAATCGATATTGATTCGCCGCTCCATTAACAAATTAGCTAATTTCACTAAATACCTCTTATTTGTCAGAATTTTTTATTATTCTTTTGTACCAACAGTTCCGGCGATGCAACACCGCCGGAAACCAAGAACTTTATACCATCTTCTACGGTCATTTTCAAGAGAATTATTTCATTTTCCGGAACTAAAATAACCATTCCGGAAATTGGAGTTGGGGTCGAAGGCATAAATACTGCCACATAATTATCATCGGTTTTGTTTGATTCCAGTTTTAGTCTTTTTGAAATAAATCCTAAAGCATAAATTCCTTTGCGAGGATATTCCACAAGAGCAGTTTCTTTAAATGATGATACGGAGGGTTCGGCAATAGCTGTCAAAAGTTGTTTAGCAGATGAGTAAACCGGACGGATAATTGGTAGTCGGGCTAAGATTTTATCGCCTATATTATATATCTTAGCTCCAAAAAAGTTACGAGTCAAAATACCGGCAAGAATAATCAACAGTAAAGTAGTAAAAAGGCCGAGTCCGGGAATATAGTATCCTAATATTTTATTGATTAGTGGCTGTAAGACACTGTCAAGAGTTTCAAAGAGGAATTTTAAAACAATATAAGTCAGGATAATTGGGACAACAACCAAAACCCCTGAAATAAAATACTTCTTTAAGTTTGTAGAAACTTCATTAAAAAACGGCATATCCTCACCTATTTATATAGGTGAAAATAGCCGTCTTAAATTCTTAAGTCAATTCTTTTAATTTACTAATTAGCCACAAATCCAAATGAATTTGAAATTTCTGATGCAAATTGTAATATCGGCTCAGGATAGATACCAAATAGTAAAATACCAATAACTGCAATAGTTATAACCGTTGCCGAAGGAAAATTTAGTTTAATTTTATAAGGGGAAACATCTTTAGTAAAAAACATCTGTTTGACAATATTTGCATAATAATATAAAGAAAATACTGCGGTAATCAAACCAACCCCAACTAACCAATATAACCAGCTATGCGACGGGTTAATAGAAGCCTGTTTTATTGCCGCCGCAAAAACATAATATTTTGCCAAAAATCCTGCCATCGGCGGTATTCCAGCTAAAGATAAAAGGAAAATAGAAAAGGTTACCGAGATTCCAATCGATGTTTTAGCCAGACCTTTATAACTTGCAATTTGAGTAGAGCCTGTCTTGTCTTCGAAAATAGCTACGATTGCAAAAGCACCCATGTTCGCAAACATATAAACAAAGATGTAGAAAGCTACCGATGACAACCCAAACTCATTCATTGATACCATCCCAATCATAATATATCCAGCTTGAGCAATCGATGAATAAGCTAACATACGTTTGATATTGGTTTGGCGTATAGCAACAGTATTCCCTAATATCATTGCAACGGCGGCAATAAATGCAACCAGTTTCCCCCAGTCGTTGGGAAGCATCTCCGGACCATGGAAAGCAGATAACCCATTAACAAATATCTTTGCAAAAGCTACAAGACCAGCCGCTTTCGAACCAACCGAAAGAAATGCGGCAACAGGAGTCGGTGCACCTTCGTAAACGTCCGGTGCCCATTGGTGAAATGGTGGTAATGCCAATTTGTACCCGATACCGGCTAATATTAAGATAACCGATAATAAAATTGTTACACCGATCTCTTTAAATGTAAGATGCGTAATAGCCAAGTTGATTTTCATCTGAATTAAATCTGTTGTTCCGGTCATACCATATAAAAATGATATGCCGTAAATAAGTAAAGCAGATGAAAATGCACCAACTACAAAATATTTTATGCCGGCTTCAACCGATAATTTATTGTTTTTGTAAAATGCTGCTAATACAAAAAGCGGGATAGTTGTCAATTCCAACCCTATGTATAGCGATAGAAGTTCCTGTGATGATGCTAAAAACATCATGCCTACCGTTGAGAACAGAATCAATCCAAAATATTCCCCCCGATGGTTTACGATTTTTTGTGAGGTTATACCAAACGATGAACCAATAGCCATAAAGGCGGCTCCTAAAAAGATAACCTTAAAAAAGAGCGCCATTGGATCATTAAAAAACATACTGCCAAACCCACATCCATAATCGGTAACTGATAATAAAATACCAGCTATTAGTAGCCCAACTAATGAAAGATAGCCAACAGTGGATTCGGTTTTTCTTTTAGTAATAACATCATATGCAATAACTACGCATGCCCAGATAAAGAGAAAAATCTCTGGGAGCATCATCTGTATATTATATTCCGGTAATTGCCAATTCATATTATTACCGTGCCATTATGGTTACTAAATTTTCTAAAGTACCGCTCATCAGATCATTGAGTAATTTTGGGTAGATACCAATAAAAAGAGTTAAAATAATTAACGGTACTACAGTAACCAATTCCCGAGCATTAATCTCAGTTAAACCGCCCCATCTCTTAGAATCAAATCCACCCAAGAACACTCGCTGAACCATACGCAACATATAAGCCGCACCTAACACTACACCCAAAACGGATATACCAACCAAAACTTTATTCAAAGCACCGAAGGCGCCCACAAATATCATAAATTCAGAAACAAATCCGGACATTCCCGGAAGTCCCAAAGCTGCCATCGAGAAGAAAACCATAATACTTGAGTATATTGGAAGTTTGGCACCAATTCCTCCAAAAGCGGCTATCTCACGGGTATGTGCCCTATCATAAATAACACCTACCAATAAGAATAATGCACCGGTAATAAGACCGTGTGAAACCATCTGGAACATACATCCTGCTATAGCGGTCACCGATGAATAAGCGGCTAAAGCCAACATACAGTATCCCATGTGTGAAACCGATGAATACGCTACCAGTTTCTTCAAATCTTTCTGAGCCAGCGACACCAATGCTCCATAGATAATGGCAATGACACCTAAAACTGCTATCCAGAAAGAAAGAGAACGAAGAGCATCGGGGAACATCGGCCAATTAATTCTTAACATCGCATAAGTTCCCATTTTAAGCAGGACGCCGGCAAGAATAACCGATACAGCAGTAGGAGCTTCAACGTGAGCATCCGGCAACCAAGTATGGAACGGCCAAACCGGAACTTTAATTGCAAAAGCGATAAAGAAAAAGATGAAACATACCATCTGCAAATTATGTGACAAAGTGGAACCGTGCTCTATAAGAGTAAGCATATTAAGAGTGTGCGGTTCGGAAGTGAAATACATAATAAGAATAGCTACCAACATGAAAATTGAACCAAACAAAGTGTAGAGGAAAAATTTAATAGCCGCATATTCTCTTCTCGGTCCGCCCCAAACACCGATCAGAAAATACATCGGTACCAGCATAATTTCCCAGAAAACGTAAAATAGGAAGAAATCCAAAGCTACAAAAACACCCATCATGCCTGCTTCTAATAATAAGAAGAAAGCAAAATATTCTTTAACTCTTTCTTTGATTCCAAATGATGCAATCAAAGAGATGGTCGATAACAATCCGGTTAATAACAACATCGGAACAGAAATACCATCAACACCAAGAAAATATTGGGCGCTTAATGATGGAATCCAATCAAATGGTCCTTCAATATATGCCATAGTACCTGTTATGGCATGCTGAGTAAAATAATCTATTGTAAGTATCGCCGATACAATAAGTGGGGGGATACTGAAAAATGTCGCTGTCCATCGAACCATATTGTGCTGATTCTTTGGCAGGAGCATGACAACTCCCATCCCAATAATCGGGATAAAAACCAAACTACTTAAATATGGGAAATCCATTATATGTTATGCCTCCAATTAAACTAATTTTCCTGTTTAGATTCCTGATCACCATCTTCTTTATTGGTAACCATTTTTGTCAATATGGCTAAAACCGTGACTCCAATAATAAATATAATTGTCATTGTCGGCCAATTGTTACTTATAAAAGTAAATTCAAATTTCCATAATCCGAATAGAACAACAAAGGTGCTTGTGAATAACACATAAAATTGGACCGATCCGTTTTGAATGAAACGTAAACCATTACCAATTTTTCTTACAATCCATCCAGAACCATTTACGGCACCATCTATAATCCATTTGTCAAACCACATTTTGACATCAGACCATAACATTGTAAACCAAGCCGTACCGTTAACGGCTCCATCAATAACATTAGCATCAACCTTCCACATAAGATTACCAAATTTAAGTATGGGGTTGAGAATTATTACATGGTAAATTTCGTCAAAGTACCATTTATTAAAAGATAGATTATATAAAGGCTTGAATTTCTCTGCTAATTTATCTGCTGAAATAGATCTTTTATAATACATTAAATAAGCCAAATAGATACCGCTTACGGCAACCACAGTAGAAATTCCCATCATAAGCCAACTGGCATGCGGATGATAAGGTTCTCCATGATAAGCAAACGAGGCAAAGCCGTGGCTTAACCAAGGAATACCAACCCATCCAGCTGTGGTAGCAAGAAAAGCTAAAAAGGCTAATGGCCAGGACATTGTACGTGGAGACTCATGTGCATGATCATACTTCTGCTGGTCTCTTGGTTTTCCAAAAAATGTCAGGAAACATAACCGCCACATATAAAAAGCAGTCATAAAGGCAATAAGCAGAGTGAAAAACATAAATATAGGATGACCGGCCGTTGAGGCAATAATCTCATCTTTTGACCAGAAACCTGCAAAAGGGAAGATACCGGAAATAGAAAGGGAAGCTATCAAAAAAGCCGGAGCAGTAATTTTCATTTTCTTAAGCAAACCGCCCATCTCCTGAATATCATTAGTATGCACAGCATGAATAACCGACCCGGCTCCAAGGAATAAAAGTCCTTTGAAGAAAGCATGTGTCATCAGATGAAATGTTCCGGCATAATAACCAGCAGAATGATGTCCTAATGCAGTATCATATCCGTAAAGCCCTAAAGCCATAATCATATATCCTAACTGACTAACAGTTGAGTAAGCTAAGACTCGTTTTATATCATTTTGTGTGATAGCAATTGTAGCGGCTAAGAACGAAGTTATCAAACCGATAATAGCAACAACTATCGCCCCATCAGCGGTTGCCACAAAAACTTCCATCGACCTTGCCACCAAATAAACACCGGCGGCGACCATCGTAGCGGCATGAATCAAAGCAGAAACCGGCGTCGGACCTTCCATTGCATCGGGAAGCCAAACATGAAGGGGGAACTGGGCTGATTTACCAACAGCACCACAGAACAAACAAATTGCGGTAAATGTTAAAACTGCAGGAGGAAATGCTCCGGCGGCAACCTGTTCAAATACACCGGCATAATTTAAAGTTCCGGCAAAAAATGCCATCAGTAAAAGACTTAGTAAAAAACCCAAATCCCCTATACGAGTGGTAATAAAAGCTTTTTTACAGGCATCAGCCGCAGATTTTTTCTCAAACCAGAAACCAATCAAAAGATATGAAGTTAATCCAACCAGTTCCCAGAAAATAAATATCATAAAGAAGTTATTCGCTAAGACCAATCCTAACATTGAAAATAGGAATAAAGAAAGATAAGCAAAGAATCGGCTGAAACGGGGATCGCCGTGCATATACCCGACTGAATATATTTCTACGCAAGCTCCAATGGTTGTAACCACAACCAGCATAACAGCCGCCAGAGGATCAATCAGTAATCCTATTTCAAGCTTGAAACTGCCAAAAGCTACAAATTCGTATAAGACAGATTCATAACTTCCACTATGGCTGGCAATAGTCTCCAAAAGTACCCAGACAGACATAATCCAGGAAATTAAAATCATTGAAATTGAAAAACCAGCCGCAACTTTTTCTTTCCAGCGCAGGAAAAAGACAATCATTAAAAACCCAAGAAGCGGAAGCAAACCAATTATATAAGCATGTTGTGTCATATTATTTCCCTTACCACTTCATCACGTTAACATAATCAGTTTTAATACCCTGCCAATTGCGATATATGAGCAGCACTAACGCCAGACCGACAACCGCTTCAGCCGCCGCAACAACTATTACAAAAAGTGCAAATATTTGTCCGGTTAAGCCTTCACTGATTATGTATCTGTTGAAAGTTACAAAATTGATATTAGCCGCATTGAACATAAGCTCCAACGACATTAAAATACCAATGATATTACGACGGGTTAAAACTCCATACAAGCCAATGCTAAAAAGAATAGCCGCTAAGACGAGATAATGAAACATTACGGGCGCTCCTTTCTCGCTAAGACAATAGCACCAATCATAGCCGCCAATAGTAAAATTGATACTACTTCAAACGGCAGAACAAAATCAGTCATTAAAGTACCACCCAGATTTAAAATATTATCCGATGGTAAGGCTTGATCGGTGTAGCGCCAGACTTTAGTATTGGAAATCAGAATAATTGCACTTAATGCAAAAACCAGGCAAACAAAAAAGCCAACGATTCTGTTTTCATTTGTCTGGGATATTTTTTTAGACGCAATTTGGGATGTCAACATTATTGCAAATATCATCAGGATTGCTACCGCTCCAACATAAATAAGCACTTGAGCGGCGGCTAAAAATTCAGCATTCAGTAACAGAAAAATACCGGCTACAGAAAACAGGCAAAGAACAAGGAATAAGGCACAATGAAAAATATTCTTCAAAGTAACAACCATAAATCCGGATATTAGAATAACCGCTGACAAAATCCAAAAGGGTATGTTTAATCCTACATCCATATATTACCCCTCATCCTTAGTATCTTTATTTTCATTATCATTTTTATTTTCACTCTTAGGTTGTATTTTTTGTTCCGGTTCATCACTTGGTTTAAGTTCTGCAGAAGTTTTTGGTTCAGTAGTTGGTTTGGGTTTTGGAACTCTTTTCTTACGAGTATCTACATAAGGAACATCCCGACCCATTTCCTGAAGTTTATTCATATCCCATACCAGTGTATCTTTATCTTCGACAGACATTTCATAATTACCTGCCATTTTAATAGCACAAAAATTGCATGCTTCTTCGCATAGTCCGCAAAAACAGCAATGTGTATTATCTACAGAAAAAGAAAGAAGTTTTCGTTTTTTAGTTTCTGGATCACGAGGAGCATCAATACGAATAGCCGCAGATGGACAAGCTTTCATACATAGCAGGCAACCGGTACAATTCAAATCTCCGGTTTCTTTGTCTGACAAAAGAACTACTACGCCGCGAGAGCGTTCCGGCATCGTCCATTTTTCTTCGGGGTATTGAATAGTTATAGCGTGACGCCCAAGATGTTTACCAGTTATTCTCATTCCGAGAAGCAAATTTTTTATATCTTTATATATTCCCATAATACACCTCCCTACCAGTACCATCCGGCGTATTTTATAATAGCGCCAAGAATTAAGTTTGCGAAGGTTACCGGGACTAAGAATTTCCAGGCAAATCCCATCAGTTGGTCAACACGAAGCCTTGGATATGTCCAACGGAACATCATCAATAAAAAGACAATGCCAAAAGTTTTTAAAAAGAACCATACCCATGACGGTAAAAACGATCCGTTCAACGGTCCATGCCATCCACCCAAAAAGAGCGTAACAGCAATCGCGGAAACTGTAAAACCATTGATAAATTCAGCAAGGAAAAACATTGCGAATTTCATGCCGGAGTATTCAACATTATATCCGGCGACCAGTTCCTGCTCAGCTTCGGGAATATCAAACGGGGTACGATTAGCTTCGGCAGTTGCCGCAATGATATAAGTAACAAAAGCTATCGGACCAAAAGGAACCTTGAAAATAAACCAATTATATAAAAATCCTGATTGAGCATTAACTATATCCACCATCGAAAGAGAACCTACAAAAACTACAATAACCAAAATCGAGGCTACCATCGGAACTTCGTAACTAACAGCCTGAGCCGCAGAACGCATCCCACCCAGAAGAGCATATTTATTATTAGAACCCCAACCAGCCATTAGTAATGATATGGCAGTAAAAGTCGTTACAGCCATAATATAGAGAATGCCGACATTTAGATCAGCAACAATCAACCCCTCGCCAAACGGAATCGTGACATAGGCTAAAAAAGCGACTAAAAAACAGAGAACCGGAGCCCAGAAAAATACCATTTTATCTCGGGCAACAACCAGAATATCTTCTTTTTGTAATAGCTTGACTGCATCTACGATTGTTTGGTACCAACCGTGCCATCCGTTACGCATCGGTCCAAAACGCTGTTGAATATGTCCGGCAATTTTTCTTTCCCACCAAACCAAAAACAAAGCTATCAGAGAAAGAACACCAAACATCATCGCACCCAGAGCAGTGTACCTTACAATATCAAGCCAAGGTTGTGGAAGTCCGGTACTTACCAGAAGGTCATACAGCCAGGCAAAAACCCCGTGCAGTTCACCAAAAGCGATAATACCGTTCATCGATCCACCTCCGGTAAAATAATGTCAAGTGAAGCGAAAATTGCCACTAAATCAGCAATAAAACACTCAGTTCCAAAATGTGGTAAAGCCTGAAGCTGACAGAATGAACCTCCTCGCATCTTAACTCGGAGCGGTTTTTTCTCGCCAATCGATTGTATATAAGTACCCAACTCACCCCTTGAGTTTTCAACACGGGCATAATTTTCGCCTGCCGGTGGTTTGAAATTGGGGGAGATTTTCGCTTTGATATTCCCTTCGGGAAGACCATCCAAAGCCTGTTCAATTATTTTAATAGATTGTTTTATCTCATCCAGTCGTATTAAGTACCGGTCATAGGTATCACCATTGGGACGAGTGCAAACTTTCCAATCAAACCTATCATATATTGAATACGGGTCATCCCGTCTGATATCATAATCAATTCCGGAAGCCCTCAAAACCGGACCGGAAACACCGTAAGCAATAGCAAGTTTTGGATCAAGATAACCAACACCTTTAGTGCGCGCTAACCAGATTGGGTTTTCATTAAGCAGGCCTTCGTAGTCATTAAGTTTTTCTTTAATCATGGCAATGGTTGAGCGGCATTGAGGAACAAATTCTTTTGGTAAATCTTTGGAAACACCACCAGGTCGGATATAATTATATGTTAATCTTTGTCCGCAGGTCATTTCAAACAAATCTATAATCGCCTCACGCTCTCGAAATCCATAAAGAAAAGGCGTCAAAGCGCCAATATCCATCGCTGTTACACCATAAAAAATTAGATGCGAAGCTATTCTGTTTAATTCGAGCATAATAATTCTAATATACTCGGCTCTTTCCGGAATTTCTATTCCTGCTAATCGCTCTGCCGCCATAGAAAAAACCTGATTACAGGACATCGCCGTAACATACTCGAACCGGTCAGAAATAGGAATGCACATAGCATAGGTGCGGTTTTCACAAATTTTTTCAAGAGCACGATGGAGATAACCGATAACAGGTTCAATCTTTTTAACTATTTCTCCATCCATTGTCAGCATCAGCCGGCAAACCCCATGGGTTGACGGGTGCTGTGGTCCCATATTGACAATAAATTCTTCTGTCTTTAGTCCACCCATCGTTTATAACTCCGGCATACGTATGAAACCCGGTGCATCCCAATCCTTGCGCATTGGGAAACCTTTATCCCAATCGTCGGCAAGAAGGAATCTTGTCAGATTATCATGGTTTAATATATTTATACCATATAATTCCCACATCTCACGCTCAAACCAGTTTGCTCCGGGCCAGATTTCCTGAACTGATTCAATTTCCGCTGAATCATAAGGAAGAATAACTTTGAAATCGATTCTAATTTTATGAATTGTCGATGCAAGATTATAGACAGCTTCAAATTTTTCTTTAGTATCAACGCCATGCGAATTCAAGTAATAATCAAAAGCCAAAGATTCATCTTCTTTCAGAGTTTTACAAACTTCCAGAAGATTTTCTCTTTTGACTTCGTACATTAAATCGTGGCGTCCGGTATCTAACAGGGTCATTTTATCGCCCAGTTTTTCAGTAATAGCAGTTTGTAATTGTTCTTTTGTCATATTACTTTTCCTGCCAATCTGATAATTTTTCTTTTTTTATCTTTTCCTGAAGATGCAAACAACCCTCTAAAAGAGATTCCGGTCTGGGAGGACAACCTGGAATATGAATATCAACCGGAATAATATGGTCAATCCCTTTTTCTACAGAATAACTATCATAGTAAAAAGGTCCGCCATTAATAGTACAACCACCCATCGCAATAACATAACGAGGTTCAGCCATCTGGTCATACAATCTTCTTAGGCGAGGTGCCATTTTAGTAGTTATTGTACCGGCGGTAAGAATAAGGTCTGATTGCCGAGGAGTTGCCCGAAATATCATACCAAGCCTATCAAAATCATAACGGGAGGCTCCGGTACACATAAGTTCAATAGCACAGCAGGCGGTTCCAAACAGAAGATACCAAAGAGACCTTGCCCGTGCCTGATTAAGAACACCTTCCACAGAGGTAGTAACTATCCCTCCACCCGGAACTTTTTCGGCATAGACTGGAAGTTTTTTGATTATACCCATTTAAGGACTCCTTTTTTCCATGCATAGAATAAACCGTAAAAAAGAATAGCAATAAATAAAACCATTTCAATTAGTGCAAAAAGACCAAGCTGACCAAATGCAACCGCCCAAGGGAATAAAAAAACAATCTCAACATCGAATATTACAAATATCAATGCAAAAATATAAAAATGAGGGTTGAATTTTATCCATGAATCTCCGATTGGTTCTTCGGCACATTCATAAGTTACTGTCTTTTTTGGGTAGGGATTAGATGGTCTTATTAACCGGGCAATGGCGAATGTAATTAAAACAATCGCCGTTCCGGCAATGATGAAAATCGGAATAGCCAAGTAGGCTGACATTTATTTCTCCTATGCCGGACTAACGCCGGACTATATGACAATATTCACATTTTTTTGAATAAAAGTTATTCACTTTTCAATTATAGTCAAGCATTTTATAAT